>CAMWMM010000686.1 GCA_947175285.1 uncultured Lachnospiraceae bacterium | reverse complement strand
GGCAATAGATATTCTGTTCCTTGACATTCAGATGGACGGAATAGACGGTATGGAAGCTGCAAGAAAGCTGCGTGAGCGCAAGTTCAAGGGATTTTTAATTTTTATAACGGTTCTGAAAGAAATGGTATTTCAGTCGTTTGAAGTACAGGCATATGATTATCTGGTAAAGCCGATAGAGGAAAAGTACTTTGAAAAAATGATGCTGCGCCTCTTGTCATCCATGCGAAATGCCGCTGAAGAGAGTCTGCTTGTGCAAAAAGGATATGAAAGCAGCATTATCGCTTTTGATGATATTGTTTTTTGTGAAGTTATTGACAGAAAAGTATATTTGCATTTGGTGTCATCAGAAGTCGTCGATTTTTATGAGCGGATTGAAAATCTGGAAACAAAATTGGGCAGTAGATTTTTCCGCTGTCATAGAAGTTTTTTAATTAATTTAAAGTATTTGAAAAGCTATAAAAACGGAATTGCCTATATGGAAAATGGGATGGAAATACCTGTGTCGCGATTGCGGAGTAAAGAGTTTTCCAATGTAATTTTGCAATACATGAAAATGTGAAAAAGGACATGGTTATTTATATGGATTTTTTTAATGTATACGTTATGGGAAGTGTACAAGCTCTTACCGGGCTTTGTTTTCTGAGAGGATTTTTACAAAAGAAGATAAAATTTTATTTTTATTTATTGTTTGTTTTACTCTGGATTGTCATGATAAAAATTGTTCCATCCGGTGGGATAACGGAATTTCTGATATATGGTCTGCTGCTTATTCTAAGTGGGATTTTGGGATGTCATGCAGATTGGGTGTCTGCTGTTTTATATTCCGCACTGACAGTTGAAATAATGCAGCTTAGCTATGGAATTGTGAATTCTTTATTGAGCATTTTATATCCGCGGATGTATTCTTTTAATCAAAAGGCGGTTGGAATTGTATTTATGATGTCGGGGAATGTGGCGGCACTGTTGCTGGCGGTGTTTTGTTTCCGTATAGTGCGCCGGTATTTTTCCTGTCATGAAGCAGTAAAAAAAGAATATGTCCTTATGATTTTAACGCCGATATTGATGATTTTTCTTATGGGTGAATACATTGCTTCTATCATTTACGGGACAAATGTTACAACCGGCGGAGAGATTTATATAGATACAAATCATTATCAAATGTTTGCGATACAGCTTTTGGGAATGGCGAGTCTATTCTGTATCATGTTTGCATACAAAAAAATATTGCAGAATTTCCGGCTGAGTACAGAGTTATCACTGTTGGAGCAGGAAGAACATTCCCTGAACAAGTATGTTGAGGAAGCAAAGACGCATTATGAAAAAACAAAATCATTCCGGCATGATTTCAAAAATCACATTATTGTGGTAAAAGAACTTTTACAGAATGAAAAACCAAAAGAGGCTCTAAAGTACATCGGGGATATGGAGGGCATGACAGAAGAATTGTCATTTCCGTGCAGTACCAATTATCCGATAGTAGATGTTTTAATGGGGAATAAATTGGGGATGGCAAAAAGCAGGGGCATAGATGTCAGCGCTTCCCTGTCTTTGCCTTATCCCTGTTTGATACGTGATATTGATTTTTGCATTATACTTTCAAATGCTTTGGACAATGCAATTCATGCCTGTGAAAATATAAAAGACAGTTCGGAAAAATATATTCGAGTAACGGGACGCATACAAGGGGATTTTATTTTTATAGAAGTGGAAAATAGTTTTCAGGGAAATAGGATGCCCGAAAAAGGAACCGGATTGTCCAATATAAAAATGGTGACTGAAAAATATCACGGCGCAATGAGTATAAAAACAGAGAAAGGCACATTCATTCTCAGCATATTGCTTATCATTCCACAGCATTCAGAAAGCATCTCACGGCAAATCGGTTAAATATTGTTTTTGTATGACGAAAACAGTAATGTAGACAGAATTTATGCAGAGTCTAACAGTAAAATGCAAGGAGGATAAGTATATGGCAATGGAAATTAGCGGAAGTTACAGTCCCTACAAAACCGATTATGCGGAGCAGTTAAGAGCGGCACAAAAGGAGCGCGATGAACATGCATCTGACAAAATACCGGTTCCGCAGGATGAATATATCAGCAGTGAAAAAGCGGATGTAAAACCCAGCGGTCTGTATCGGGTGGGGCAGGATGAAGAAGGAAAGAAAAAAGTATTTTTTGATGACCCGAAAAAACCTGAGGCTGAGGAAAAGGTTACTGGGAATACGGATAAAGTAGACAGGGAAATCGAAAAATTGAAAGAAAAGAAGCAGAATCTGGAGGAGCAGATAAAAAAGGCTGAGACTTCCGGAGACGAGGAAAAAGTTAAGGAATTGGAGAAAAAACTGGAACAGGTGAAGAGTGAACTGAGCCAGAAAGATAATGAGATGTATAGGAGGCAGCATACGGTCTTTTCTTAACAAATTGCTTTTGTAAGAGTCGAATTGTATAATTTCGGGCATAATTTTTGTGAAAGGAAGTGACACAAGAATGAAAAAATGGGTTTATTTG
>CAMWMM010000685.1 GCA_947175285.1 uncultured Lachnospiraceae bacterium | reverse complement strand
CACAGAAGGAAAAGTATTGTTAAATGATATAGATATTAGAATGTATAATCGGCGTGATTACTATCGGCTTTTTTCTGCTGTATTTCAAGACTTTTCGGTTCTTGATGTGACGATTGCTGAAAACATTGCGCAGACGAATGAAAATATAAATAGGTCGTTAATGGAGCAATGTATTAATCAGGCAGGGCTCGCAGAGAAAATCAAAGAATTGCCAAACGGTGTAGAAACGCATATAGGAAAGGTGTTTGAAGATGGTATTCATCTATCGGGAGGGGAATTGCAGCGGTTGATGCTGGCTCGAGCTCTATATAAAAGTGCTCCGATTATCGTTTTAGATGAACCAACTTCTGCACTTGATCCAATTGCTGAGAGCGAAATATATAACAAGTACAATGAACTTACAGATGGTCGGCTGGCTGTCTATATTTCTCATCGCCTTGCTTCTACTAGATTTTGCGACCGTATTATATTAATCGCGGAGGGGCGCATTGATGAAGAGGGGACACACGATGAATTAATTATGCAGAATGGACATTATGCGGATCTCTTTGAGATTCAAAGCAGATATTATCGAGAAGTAGGATTAAGCAATGAAGCTTCACATGATGATGAAAAAATCGAAGAAAGGCAATCAAAATAAATCCCATGTTTCTTTTATGAAAACAGTGCAGCTTTCCTTGCGTGGATTTAGAGTCTGGTGGAGAGAGAATCCCAAGATACTGATATCTGTAATGGTATGCGGAGTGGTTTCTGCTCTGATACCATATGTAGACATTTGGTTATTGGCACGTCTTATTGATGAGATTGCCGGAGGACATGATCCGCAGGCACTCACAATATATGTATTGGCATTGATGGGGACATCTGCGATATTGTCATTGCTTTGTGCAGGATTGACAAGGTGGAAGAATGTTCAGCTAGCCTGTCTTTGGCATATTCAGAATAAAGTTTTTATTGAGAAACTACTATCTATGGATTTTGCAGATATGGATGACAGTTATGTACAGGAACTTCGTTCCCGGATATGGCAGAATACAGACTCTGGAGGGTGGGGCTTATATAAGCTTATAGACAGTTTTGATGCGATTATCAGGTCTGTTATGTCCATTATCAGTGCAATCCTGTTAACTGCGTCACTGTTCATATTGCCAGTTACATCGGGTAACAGAGTGTTAACAATACTTAATCACCCTATTTTCATTTTGATTATTATTGCAATCATGTTTTGTGTTACGTTTGCTGCACCCATGTTATCCGTCAAGGCGGGGTCGTACTGGGTGAAGTATGCAGACGAAAACCAATTAGGAAATCGGCTTTTTGGGTTTTGGCTTGGAGAACTTGGAAATGATCGTTCAAAAGCATTGGATGTACGTATCTATCGACAGGATATTCTCAGCAGAACTAATTTAAAAAAATATAATCCATTTATTCCCACCTCAAAGCTGGCTAAAGCATCAAGAGGGGCTATGGGAGGATATCAAGCCCTGTCTGGAGCTGTGTCACAGATATTTGTAGGAGTTGCATATGTCTTTGTATGCTTGAAAGCACTGGGAGGCGCATTTGGTGTGGGAGCAATTGTGCAATATGTGAGTGCCATTACCGCATTATCCAGTGGGTTGTCCGTGTTGATTGAAACATTAGGTAATTTAAAGAATAATACTCCTTTTTTGTGTACAGTATTTGAATTTTTAGATATGCCAAACAAAATGGATCAAGGAGATATTGATATCAATCACAACAGCAAAAATAAAGATGAAATTGAATTTCGAAATGTTTCTTTTAAATATCCCGGTCAGAAAGATTATGCATTGCGTAATGTGTCTCTTACGTTCCATGCAGGACAAAGAATGGCTGTAGTGGGTATGAACGGGAGTGGAAAGACCACTTTTATCAAGTTGCTGTGCCGGCTGTATGATCCAACCGAAGGTGAGATACTATTTAATGGAATTGATATACGACGATACAATTATCACGAATATATGAAATTGTTTTCTGTTGTGTTCCAAGATTTTAAACTGCTTTCTTTTGAGTTGGGGCAAAATGTTGCCAGCAATATGGATGTAGACTTAAGTAAAGCAGAGCGGTGTCTTCGTGATGCGGGCTTTGGAATACGTTTGGACAAACTTCCACAGGGACTTTCAACGACTTTATATAAGAATTTTGATGAAAATGGGATTGATCTTTCTGGAGGAGAGGCTCAGAAGATTGCGTTGGCAAGAGCTTTATATAAAAATGCGTCATTCATTATACTTGATGAGCCTACGGCGGCACTTGATCCGATTGCGGAGTTTGAAGTATATAATGGGATGAACCAAATGATAGGGGAGAAGTCGGCTGTATTCATTTCTCATCGTTTATCTTCTTGCCGATTTTGTCAGGATATTGCAGTATTTCACGAGGGCAGGCTGGTTCAGCGAGGTAGTCATGATGTGTTGGTGAGTGACAAATCTGGAATGTATTACAATTTGTGGAGTGCCCAAGCACAATATTATGAGGTAAATGATTAATTACCAC
>CAMWMM010000684.1 GCA_947175285.1 uncultured Lachnospiraceae bacterium | reverse complement strand
CGGATATCGGTTGTATGCTCCTTTTTTATTTTTCAATATATTTTGAAACACGCCATAATTTTATTATCCAATCATTCATCTTCAAATTTCTAACAATGTAAAATATAATAATAACGCATATGAGGGCATTTGCTTTTTATGTCGACAAATACTTTTGTATGTGTTATCATTATATTGAGGAGGTTATTCCATGAAAAAAGTAGAACGATATTTTTATCCCGCTGTGTTCACATATGAGCCTGGACAGGAAATCGCTGTTGATTTTCCTGATCTAAAGTGTACCACAAGCGGCACAAATGATGATGATGCACTCTTATCTGCAAGGGAACTTCTTGGGTGTGTCCTTTATGGACTGGAGGAGGACGGCGAAGAAATCCCTGCCCCAACCCCACTAGCCAACGTAGAAATCCAGCCTAATGAACGCGCTGTTCTGGTTGATGTCTATATGCCCTCTATACGTCAGGCCAATGTCAACCGTTCCGTGAATCGCACTGTCACATTGCCCGCATGGCTTAATGCTGCTGCCCTTGAACGAAACATCAACTTTTCACAGGTATTACAGGACGCGTTAAAGACACAGCTCCATTTAGGTGGAAAATAGGGAGGTTTTATTTTGTACGAAAACTATACTTTTAAACCTGATGAAGTGCTAGAATATCTTCGCAAGTCACGATCTGACGACCCTGCTCTTACAGTCGAAGAAGTATTATCAAAGCATGAAGCAATATTGTCTGAATGGTCAGTGCGAAATATGAATGCACTTATACCAGAAGAAAATATCTATCGTGAAATCGTATCCGGGGAAACGATTGATGACCGCCCTGAAATGATTAAGCTGTTAAAGATGGTTGAAAATCCATGTATCAAAGGTGTTCTTGTTGTCGAGGTTCAGAGACTCAGCCGTGGTGACCTTGAAGATGCTGGACGCATTATCAAAATTTTCCGCTACACTAATACTATGATCATTACTCCCACGAAAATCTATAATCTGCAAGATGAGTATGACCGTGATATGTTTGAGCGTGAACTGAAACGCGGAAATGAATTTTTAGAGTACCAGAAAAAAATTATGAACCGTGGAAGACTCTTATCAGTCAGCCAAGGCAATTATATTGGTTCTGTGCCACCTTACGGTTATGACCGTACTATTGTTATGGACGGGAAACGCAAATGCCCTACTCTTAAAATAAATGAAGAACAGGCCGCTGTTGTGCGCATGATCTTTGATCTGTATGTCAATCATGATATGGGACGACAAAAAATCTGCAATCACTTAGATTCCCTGAACATTAAACCACCAAAAGGCGATCACTGGTCTCCAGAAGCTGTATTTGATATGTTATCAAATATACATTACACTGGCAAGGTAAAATGGAACTGGCGAAAGACTGTTACTGTGATAGATAATCAGGAAGCGGTTAAAACACGTCCCAAGTCAAAAAATGGAGATTTTTTGATATATGATGGAAAGCATGAAGCTATCATATCAAATGAACTATTTAGTGCTGCACAGTCCAAGAAAGGCAAAAACCATAGAGCTAAAGCAACCACCAAGGTACGCAATCCACTGGCTGGACTTGTATATTGTTCCTGTGGCAGAGCTATGTCATTAAGATATTATAAACGCCCTGATGGCACTGAACGCTCCGCTCCACGGCTCTTATGTGATGGTCAGTTTCACTGCAATACGGGCTCCTGCCTGTACAGCGAAATTCTGGGCAGGGTAAATGATATCCTAAAGTCGAGCATAGCTGATTTTGAAATACAGTTAAAAAATGACGATTCATTCTCTGCCAATTTACACGAAAAAATGATAGCCCAGCTAGAAGCCAAACTAGACGGTTTGAAACAAAAAGAGATTAACCAATGGGAAAAGTATTCAGAGGAAGGAATGCCTAAAGAAATCTTTGACAAGTTAAATGCTAAAGTGATCAAAGAACAAGCTGATGTCACCGCTGCCCTCTCAAAGGCTTATTCTTCCATACCCTCCCCTATTGATTACCAGGAACGCATAGACCGCTTTACGAATGCGCTGGAGGCATTAAACAATGACACTATTGATGCAGAGAAAAAAAATATGCTGCTTAAAAACTGTATTGAAAAAATCACATATAATCGTGACAGACCCGTAAGACTAACAGGCACTGGCAAACATGGAGCTTGGAGCAATACCCCTATAAACCTTGAGGTTAAACTGCGCCTTTGATGATTTCCATCATCAAGGCGCGTATTCCTCTGTACCAATATCAGTCAGTACTCCAGTCACTGTATTGTATGGCATGGTGTATCTCTGTGCCAGATAACGCATGGAAGCGGATAACTCACCATCTGGGCCTCCGTATTTCATTAACAGATAATATTGTACAAATAAAAATAACTCAGACCTCTCCAATTAAAAATGGCAAGTGCTGAGTTATTTTATGACCATACACATCTTGTATCTTGCAATAATTGCTATACGAGTTGTGTCAATTCCCTTAATCGGGTATCACTCATTTCTACCTAATTTTTATAATTTTA
>CAMWMM010000683.1 GCA_947175285.1 uncultured Lachnospiraceae bacterium | reverse complement strand
GTGAAAGAATACCGAAAATTCAAAGATATGGATTATGCGAAAAAATGTCTTGAACAGAATGTATCAGCTATACCAGAAAATCGCCGTTTTTGGGAAGTTTATGATTTGGCAATGCTATGCTTTCTAAAGGGTGATTTCGAGAATGGAGTAAATACCTTTGAAAATTACTTAGATATATTAAAGAGAAGCTTTTATTCCGGTGATATTTATATAGAGTGGCATGAACAATTTTATGAACATTGTATTAATCATATTAAGCCTTATTTGACATCAAAAGAAACCGCACAAAAAATGGTCATAGACATGATTAACCGGCGAAGAGACTTTTTTAATAGTAAGCCCTCGTTTAAGAAGATGAATAAAGAAATTTACGATTGACTTTTTGCTATAAGTGGCATAATATAATGATAGAAGGAAACTTCTTGAGAAGCAGACTCATATAAATGCTTTCGCCAATGAAATGCAAGCCGTGATGGAATGCGGTGAACATGGAGGCTCACAAAGGTGGCAACTTACCATAATCCATCTAGCATAAGCGAAAGAAAGTTGTTAAAAAGAGTGTAAAGCCTTGCCGATATTTGCGCAAGGCTTTATTTTATAGAAAAATGTTTATAGAGTAAACTCTTATTACATGCCGCTGAACAATGATTTTTACAGGATAACAGATATGGAAAAAATACAGGAATGCGCTGTTCATTTTTTGAACTTAGTTAATACAACTTCATATGTATTTCATTTAGCCAATAGAGATGTTAGGGTTGTTTCATTGAATTTTATGCCGGAAGATTTCCATCATCTGGCAGGACTGCAATATCTTACGGATATTATGATTCCAAGAAATAAGAAAAAAACGATACCATGGATTTTGGATAAAGATAAGCCAGTCACAGATGAATATTTGTCCAAAAGTGAGTTCTATAAAGGGAAACCTCACGAAGAAAAAGATATAGAAAACAGAATTGCAAATCTGCGCTTTCTTGAAAAATACTTAGATGAAAACAATATCATTCAAATTTACTCACCAAAAGACGGTCCACAAAATAATATATCAGAATCCTAACTATACATCAGAACAAAAGCAGAAATTCCTTTAGGATTAAATTAGTGCAAGCACGAACAGGATTTTCTAAGTACGACCAGCTATAATCAGTTCATACAAGGAGGATTGAACAACGTGTCGGTACAACTTATACAGCAGGCAATAACCTATATGGAAGAACATATTTGTGAAGACATAAATTATGCCGATGTAGCAAAAAGCGTACATATGTCAAGCTACAATTTTCATCGGACATTCAGTTTTATTGTAGGAATGACAGCTAATGAGTACATTAGGAAACGACGTCTTACATTAGCCGCCATGGAGCTGCAAACAACGAATATCTCAGTAATTGATGTTGCATATAAGTATGGCTACGAATCTCCGGAAAGCTTTTCTAAAGCTTTTTCACGATTTCATGGCTCAACTCCAAAACAAGCCTTAAGCCAATTATAAATACTCAAATGGGGGCAGTTTAAAACGCTGCCCCCCTCCACTTGTTTGTTATGAAATCACTACTCTTTTATTTTATCAATGTCTGTCAGGTTTACACCCGCAACATTTAATATTGCTTTTAAAGATAAATAATCATCTTTTAAACTTTCATATGTCTTGATTGCATTCTCTTCTTTTGCTATCAGCATATGCCTTTGAATTTTCTGAAATTGTTCAATCGCATCTCTTGTTACTTCAATATTAGAGGGCATACAATCACCTACTTTCTATTATCGCTTGCATTGATTGATACATTTTTATTATAACGGATTGAATGAAACGTGTAAAGTCTATTTCATTTGAATATAGCATTATATTCACCATCTGGTGTCAATAATTTTCTCCCATAAAATCCCTCTCTCTTTTCAATATTGCCCCAATACTTACCTTTTTTGACCTTAATATTGGTTAATTTTCCACATTGACACAAACCGAGACGCTGATTATAATATGCTATGTTTGTATCGGCGCTGCAGCGCCTGCACATATATTTATTATCTAAAAAGATTAAATGGAGGATTGTTATTATGAAGCGAGTTATTACATTATGCCTTATTGCTGCTATGAGCTTGCAGTTAATGGCATGTTCCGTCTCCGGAAACAAGGACGCATGGATTGAAGAAGGGAAAGGGAAAATAGGAAGCACACTTGACTGCGGACAGTTTGTTGTCAACGGTGATGTATATTCATTCCCTGCGGATATTGCCGATTGGACTGAGCATGGATGGCATATCTCAAACAATTACGAGAACAAAGATACTTATAAACTGGAGAGCGATTACACTTCCAATGAATTTGAACTTTTTAATGACGAAGCCAGTTCACAATATGTGACTATGGAAGCGATTAATAATGGTTCAGAACCGGAACTGATTGAAAATTGCGCGATTAATTACCTTAAGATTAAAATGTTTGATTCAAAAGATAATGTCCAAATTGTTTTACCGGGCGGCATTACCTGCAAAAGTTCAAAAGATGATATCATTGCTGCTT
>CAMWMM010000682.1 GCA_947175285.1 uncultured Lachnospiraceae bacterium | reverse complement strand
ATCGATAACCGACTTTCCGTTTTTCATGGAAATCGCGTCTCTCGGACACACTTCCCTGCATGGATGCGCCACACATCCCATACACTTGTCCGTTACCTGATAACGATTTTCCGGACAGGCGTTGCATGCCGAAGGAATTACCTGCATAAGCGGCGGTTCATAATACTTTTCGGCAATATTACTTTCTTCAAGCCCCTGTGTCAAATGAACAGGCTGGTTTTCTGGGCGCAGGGATAATCCCATCGCCAAACGAATGCGCTCTCTCACAATCGCCCGCTCTCTATAGATATTCCCATATTCGGACTCATCATAATTTACTATTTTATAAGGCAGCGCCTCAATGTCATCTTTTAAATTATCTGAATGATATGCCAGATTTGCCACTTCTTTAAAAATCCGGCGTCTGGTTTTACGAACCTGTGTATCTATTCCTCTCATATCAGCAACAACCTTTCCTATGATATGTTGTTTTTAACAGCTTCCCGTACTATTTTTACACAAACTTTCAGGTAAGTCAACCGCTTGGGCGCTTATCTTCTGCTTCTTCTCCACCAAATGAGCAATCCGATTACGAGACAAGCCGACGGAATGATAAAAATAGATATTGCCCCGACAATTTTTACTGCTTTTGTCGTAAATGCCAATGCTTCGGAATAATACTTCACCGGCAGCATCACGGCGCTTTCATGTGCTGCTAACGCTCCTGTCATACTCCCGAACAGCCTTACATGATTGCCGGGAACAACACTGTCGGTCTCTTCCGTAAATAACTGCTCCGAAGAAACAATCACCGCTTGGGAAACCTCATCGTTTTCCACATACTTATCCGCTCGAAGCGCAATTACGAACGGTCCGTTCTCATCATCCGCCGTTTGGGCAAAATCAGTGATTACCTGCATATTGTCTTCCTGATATACCTTGTTATAAGAACTCTCACTTGTCTCTAATAAAGGAGTATATAATATATCCTCAGCCTGTTCATCATAAAGAATGCCTCTTGCATATGGTGCAAATACACTCATGTCATAGACACTGTCCGTCATTTCGTCGTAATCAATCTGCGGGAACAGAAAATACGGAATATCTCCGTAATAGTTATTCATATCGCCTTCCATGACAATACCGTCTAAAAGAGAAACTCCATAAAAATCGACAATCCGCTCAAAATTAGACAGTTTCTCATCTGTCCATGCAGGAATGATAACAGCATTTCCGCCCTGCTTTAGATAGGCAATCACTTTATCCGCCTCGTCCGCCGAATAATCACGAAGCGGCGCATTTAAAATAATTGCCTGCGCATCATCCGGAACGGCATCTGCTTTCAATAAAGATAATTCCTCATAGGCAATGTTTTCTTTCTGAATCGCCTGGACATACTGATTTTCCAACACCCACTCGTCATGCCCGGTTACGACATAAATTTTCGACATATTATCTGTTGTGACATAGGTAAGCGCTGCAGCCACCTGCCCCTCTCCGTCATACCCGGTAATCTGATACTCGTAATAGGAATAATATTCGTACGTATAAATATCATTGTAATCAATGACCCTGTTTCTCTCAGGGCCGACAATAATTAAACTGTTCTCCGCCGGCTCCATATCCGCATAATTGGTATAAAATAACGGATTAGTAAGCGGGTCTACATAGGTCACTGTAATATGCTCTGATAAATCTTTCATTTTTCTTAGCGTCGTATCCAGATTAACGTCTTTATACTCCTCGCTTACAAGAACATAAATCGTAATATCGTCCGATAATCCGGCAGCGAGCTCCTTTGTCTCGTCCGTCAGCGTATACATTTTATTTGATGTCACATCAAAAGAGCGCATATTCTCCGGCAAATAGCCGATTAAGACATTGACTACAACAGTCAGTACCGCTGTTACAATAATCAAACCGGAATGATAAGCGCCTGCTTTCAATCCCCCGCTTGAGATATTGTATCTGCGTTTCTGAATGGACTGTGCCGTACAGAATAAGAAAAACAACGTAATTGACAAAAAATATACAACCGACGGCACATAAAAGCTGCCGATTAACATCATATCAAATTTGCCGACCATATCAAACGCACTTAAAATTTTTGTGAGAAGATTTCCTGTCTGAGAAATGATGCTGCATAACCCCGACATCAAATATCCTAAAAACATAACAATAAACGTAAGTACTGCCGAAATCACAATGCTTTCCGTTAAAGACGACAAAAATAAGCCAATCGCCAGCCCGGCCGCACCATACAGAAAGAATCCCAATAATGCCGTATAAGATACCCCTATCTGAAACGCCCCGAAAAAAGATAAAATAAGAGGCGCTATCCCGGCTATGATGACCGGAACTGCAAAAACCGTCAGTAACGCCAGATATTTTCCGAGCACAATTTTGCCGACTGATACGGGAGCCGTCAGAATCAACTGGTCAGTCTTTAACTTTCTTTCCTCTGCAAGACTCCGCATTGTAAGAATCGGAACTGCAAATAAGAATAAGCACACAACGCCCTGCAGCACATAAGCAATATTCGGGTAACCGTTTA
>CAMWMM010000681.1 GCA_947175285.1 uncultured Lachnospiraceae bacterium | reverse complement strand
GAATATCATATATGCAGAATACAACATACACCACAACAGTATAGACATAGCGACTACCGCCGGATATCTTTTGCGGATCGACTGTTGGGAAGCAGAGAAAGGACTAAGGACTACTCCCTGCTCGGAATGTGCCCTAAATGCTCTTGCTATTGATGAGCCACTGGAATATGCCCGTCTTTACCTTGAGGGCAATATGCAGATGTGGATAGATGCAGAGGATTCTCTAGAACTGCGGTAATTAGCAAGACTTAAGGAATAGCAACCTATTTTTTATAATTCAGAGGGGCGGCAGCATTTTAGGCTGTCGCTCCTTGATTACCCATCAGTAAAACCGGACGGGGCTGTCAACGGCGGTGCGAAGCGTCGTTCATTTTACCGTTGACTGCTCCGGCTGGTTTTGCTAATTAATTTGAAATATCAGAATCAATCAAAACATAATGTCATACCGCTTGTTTTGCGACTGTGTATTCCGATGACAGGCTGGTATTCACCATGTGAAATGGTGCAGAGATCGAGACAAAAATTTAAAATTCAGCAAAATAGGAAAGGTATTTTTCGATTTATGTGCTATTCTATATACGTAGCTAAAAACAATAAAAAAGGGTGAAGTTAATGGATTACCGAAAAATCATACAGGACAGCCTCGATTATATAGAGGACAATTTGAAGACTCCTATCACTGCCACGGAGCTTTCTGAGCAGGCAGGTTATTCTCTGTTCCATTATTACAGGCTGTTCCAATCAGCCGTCGGAATGTCGGTGATGCAATATGTTCTTCGGCGCAGACTTATTCATGCGATTTATGAAATCCGTTGCGGCTGCAAAAGGATTGATGTGATACTGGAATATGGTTTTGATACCTATGCTGGATTTTACAAAGCTTTTCGGCGCGAATTTGACTGCACTCCCTCCACCTTTATAAAAAAAGGGCGAGCTAAACGACCTTACAAACTGAACTTGTTTAAGGAGGACTATATGGTATCTCATAAGAAAGTTTTGGATGTTCTGAAGCAATGGAAATTAGAAAATGAATCAATCTCTGATGTCTACCACGAGAGCAATGGAGAAAAAAGTAATAGAGCCTTTTATGTCGGTAAGGATTTTGTTCTGAAGTTCTCTAAAAATTCCGATGAAGTCAAAAAAGCGATTGCGCTTTGCAATGCAATAAAAGGCACTGGCTTATGTATATCTTCCCCAATCAAAACAACGGATGGGCGAGCATACGTACAGGACGGCGAACTGTTTTTCTATTTAACCCGACGGATCTCTGGCACACAAATGATTGCCCATGATTTTTATGAAGGAGATTATGTCGCAAAGGCAAGATTTGTTGGTGAAATCATCGGGCAGCTGCATCTCATTCTGTGTCAGGCTAAAATACCGGTGAATGAGGTAAATCTGTATGAATCCGTAAAGAATTGGGCACTGCCGAAATCAAAAGATATTTTATCGCTTTCGGAGTCATTTTGCCGAGGTTATTTGAATGAATTTGGAAAACTGTATGACAAGCTGCCCAAACAAATTATCCACCGGGATCCGAACCCGTCAAACATTATTGTTTCGCAGGACGAATGGGGTTTTATCGACTTTGAACTGTCGGAGAAAAATCTGCGTATTTATGATCCTTGCTATGCGGCTATGGCAATTTTGAGTGAGAGCTTTGATGAAAAAGATCAAGCCAAGTTGTCAAAGTGGCTGGAAATCTACCGAAATATTCTTTGGGGATATGACAGTGTAGTAAAACTTACCAATGATGAATGTGTTGCACTTCCTTATGTGGTCATGGCAGATCAGCTGGTTAGTACAGCGTGGTTTTCAGAACAGGACAAATATACGGAACTTTTTGAGACAAATAAGCGCATGACCCAATGGCTTATCACTATTTTTGATGAATTAAAGCTTAATTAGATTCTAAAACCGCTCTGCCTGTTAAGGAACACGATTCTAAATTTAATGGAGGAATTTTAAGTGAACAAAAATATAATTAAGGATTATAGCAGAAAAATATCTGAACGTATGTGGAATCTGCCTGAAAAGGGTGAACTTGAGAGTCATCGTGAGGAAACTTATATTGATGATATTATTCAGAAAAGTCATATAGAGAGAAAACTTCTTGATAATTTAGAGGGTATAAATACCGTTTTTGATGCTGGTGCGGGTAGTGGACGATTTTCTATCCTTCTTGCAAAACATGATTGCAAGGTTACACATTTTGACATTTCTCAGCCTATGATAGACAAAGCAAAGGAACTGGCAGAGCAAGCTGGTGTTATTGACAAAATAACTTTTGTAAAAGGCGCACTGGAGGATTTGAGTGATTATACAAATAAATCCTTTGATATGGTTGTTTCTTTTGATGCACCGATTTCATATACCTATCCGAATCAGGAACACGTTATCGGTGAACTTATACGCATTGCAAAAAAACGTATTATAATAAGTGTAACAAGCCGTCTGGGCAGTTTGCCATATCTTGCTAATCCGATTCAGAAAAATCAATTTATATTAGATGACAACAGTGATGATCCATTTGTTAAATGGTGC
>CAMWMM010000680.1 GCA_947175285.1 uncultured Lachnospiraceae bacterium | reverse complement strand
CTCCTTCAGTTCATTTATTTTCTTTTGTATCATTTGCTTTTCTTTCTCTAATTCACGGATCTGCATATCAACCTCGTCGTTTTTTTGATTGGCAAGAGGCGAGTTATCCAACATTTCTTCCAGTTGGACTTTATACACCGGTTCTCCTATCTGTTCTATCAACAAATGAATGGCATCATAGTAGTTTTCAATATTTTCAAAGTAGACCTGAAGTTCACTTTTTATTTTACCTTCTAAATTCAGGGAATCTTCCTGCAGACAGAATATAATTCTGTCTATCAGGTTTCTGGCATATTCTCCTATAGTGTAATCCATAAAAAAATTCTTTTTTAAAAGTGTATGGATGTTCTGTCCTAAAGTACACTCGTCTTTTCCTGATTCCGCTGTAACTTTCTTTTGGCTATTAGACAGATATACAATATCATTACCCAGAATGTCCGATATCATAAACGGGGAATTTGTAGTGACAACAATCTGAACCTTTCTCGAACTTTCATTCTGCCTCTTTCTCGAATCATCATTTACCATTTTCAATAAAAGCTCAATATATCGGCGCTGCCATTCCGGATGATAATAAGTTTCTCCCTCATCAATAAAAATGATTGCAGTTTCATCTTTCTGCAGCACCTCTTCATTACTGAACACATAATCTCCTGCCAGACTATTACAATATTCAATGCCTTCTTCGCTGCCATTCAAAAACCAAAATAGTTTTGCAAGAAAAGAAAACTTAGCATACTGCCCTGTTGAAAAATGTTCAATTGTTGTATCCGGAAGTCCGGCAAACTCCCTCAAATACTTCTTGAAATCCGCTCCTGTCTTAAGATTCTCTAAAGAAACTTCTTTCTCTTTTACATTATTCCACCAACTCGACAGCTTCAAAACCTTATTATCTTCCATATCAATGAGTTTACCAAGCTCTGTTAATGGGTACTTCATCAAAAAATAGAGCTGATAACAGATATCCCTGTTGATTCCTTTATCATTCAGCGTAATCTCTTCTGTTTCTGCATTTTTCTTTTTTTTCGCTTCTAATGTTCTCCGTTTTATAATAAAGCTCTTTTTCTCCGAATAGTCAGCCATTCTGAAATCCAGATTGGTTTGTTGGATATTTTGGTTCTTTTTCATCTCTTCAGAGAAGATTTCACTCTCTATCCCGTCCGTTAAAAGTTCTTCAGGCTTTTCCAACAAAAGCTCTTTCTGATCATTTCTTAATTGATTGGAAAAATAAGCCACCTTACTTAAATCATTTACATCTTCGTATGCCCTTCTGCTGAATGGCTTAACATCTTCCATCACATCTCCTTTTTTGCATTCTATATTGGTAAGGTAATAGAATTGATCCCCTAAAGAGAATATGACCATAAACTTTGCGCCTTTATCTAAAAGCTTATATTTATCATACTCCACTTCGCTGACATATCCATTTTCACATATTATTCTCTGCTCTTTTATGTATTTCAATAATAGGAAAAACGTCTCCCGAAGAAAATCAACAATACTTGTTTTTCCGGTTGCGTTTCTCCCTACTATGCATGACAGTGAATATACGGATTTCCCGTAAAAATGCGGAATTCTTTTTATATCATCAGAATTTTTTACTAACAAATTGTTTTCCCAGTGATATTCAAATTTATGATCAAAGTCAATAACCTGATGATTCAGTCCTCTATATCCATCCAAGTATGCCAACGACAAAAGCATGTTTACATCTTTTTTTTCAAAAGACTCTTTATATACTAATTTCTTTAACAGTTCTCTTTTCTCTTTTTCTTTGAAATGATCCAAAAGCCAGTCATCGATATCAAATTTACAGAACCGCTGTGTTTTTTCACGCTCGTTTGAAACTATCACCTCATTCTCATTTTCCGATAATTCTATTTTAAAAACTGGTTTCCCCTCATTAAATAGTACCCAATTCTCCGCAAATCCGGAAGTCCGGTTTCCTATGAGAGCATTTTTCCAATGTAAATCCCTCTCCTTAAAAATTTTCATTTCTTTATCTGATAACGTGCAGTCGCCATAATTATCACTAAAGTCTGCTTCCTTGTTCTCTTCCATCAGTTTTTGGCTGTAAAGCATATTTACATTGTATACTATTTGCAATGAATCCAGGCACAAAAATTTAAGTCTTCTTTGCGTTTTTTCATCAAATCCTGCACATTTTATTATGGACAATATCTGATGCCGAAAAACCTTATTGTATACAAGCTGATATATGCTATACTTGCCAAGTATGGCGAATATAACATCTTTCGACAGATTAGATATGTATTTCTCTATTGTCGGTATCCCATAATACGCATAAGCAAAATCATTTGGGGTCCCGGCTCTTGATATATGAGCATACAATGTAACAGCTATTTTCTCTGTATCCTCTTTTGACTCAACAGTAATATATGAGCGATAAAATTTGCATAACAATTTTACTGCATCCTCATTATCATAAAAATTGGCATAAAAATATTCATAAAACTTCACTAATTCCAAATATAACTGTTTATAGTATTCTTTTCCTAAAGAAACCAAAGACTTATTATCTATCA
>CAMWMM010000679.1 GCA_947175285.1 uncultured Lachnospiraceae bacterium | reverse complement strand
ACATAATAAATCTGACACATGCTTCCCTGAACTTTTTCTCCCTTGCTCTGCTGATACTCATACGGGTACCGTTGATAAACTCCAGTTCATGAGTATCCCAGCGTTTCAGATAATGACAGTTGACCAAATAACTGTTATGCGGAAATTCAAAACCATAAGCATGAATGCGTGGATATAGTTCCTTAACCCTTTCTTTAACTTTCATGCATTGTACTTCTTTATCTCTGTCAAAATAGTAAAGATTACATCCGTTTTTGGCAATTTCCAGATAAAGAATATCCTCCACTTTCATAAGGACTTTCTTTTTCCCCTCAGTCAGCTGCAGCTGCGGTGAATTTCTCCGCCTGTACATTTCCTCCACCGTCTCAAGCAGATACTTACGCATCTGCCGGGTTTTTTCTTTTCTCATATACCGGTAGGGACGATTTACAAAGTCTTCCGGTATCGGTGATGCTTTACCAGTGCAGAAAACAAACAGTCCGTCCTTCCTTCTGGCTCTGTACTCATCCGCTATGTCTCTGCCGTTCTCCGCAGGAAACATGATATCAAGTATCAACAAATCGTATCTGTCCACACTTGCCTGCATCAAATCTTTACCGGATGAAAAAACCGATATTTTAAACTCTCCCGGTTCTACTTCACCCTCCATCAAAATCTTCTTAATTTCCCTGACGCTGTTTGTCTCGTCATCACATATTGCTATCCAGTATAATTCATCGCCTTTGTAATTCATTTCCCTCATCCTTTGTTAGCAGGACACATAAACTATTGCTCCTGTTTTTTATATTCTACAACATTCGCTATCGCAATTTTTTATATACAACAGAGTATTGTAGTTATTTTCATTTTATTACGTTTTATAGTATTTCATCAAACAACAATTTGTTGTGTGTTAATATCTGTAACAACGGAGATAATAAGAACTATGAAAACGCTGAATACAATGTTGAGAGATTTGCGGGAAGACCATGATATTAAGCAGGAAACCATTGCAAAATATCTGGGTATAACCCAGCAGACTTACTCTAATTATGAAAATGGATATCGCGAGATTCCCATTGCGGTAGTAACGGAGCTTGCCAAATATTATAAAGTCAGTACTGACTATCTGCTGCGTTCAGACACAAGCTATCTTGGAAATGTGGATATGAATGCGCCCTATGTAGATGATATTACCTTACACGATATGATTTATGATATACAGACTCTGGACAGTACTGCCCGTAAAGATTTGGTAAAATATATCCGATTTCTGCATCAAGATATGAATTAGTTGTTTATTTCTGTTGTATTTCTTATTGATTGACATCAATATGTTGTAAAATCTCTTTTTCTATATGTTGTGTGTTATTGTATTTGTACAACAAATCGAGGTGTGATATGAAACAGACACATGAACTCTTACGCGAACTGCGAGACAAACATAATTATCGTCAGGAATATATTGCAAAGTACCTCGGAACCACTCAGCAGACCTATTCAAACTATGAATTAGGGCTTCGAGAGATTCCACTGCATCATATTGTCAAGCTGTCTCATCTCTATCAAGTGAGCGTCGATTATCTACTCAGCATTGATTCTCCCTATACCGGTACAACCAATCTGTCACAGGAATATCTTGACGGCGTCTCTCTTCATGATATTGTTTATGATATCCAGAAGCTGGATGGCGAAAAAAGAAAAAGCCTTGCCCAGTTTGTAAAGTTTTTAAACAGCCAGGACTAAGATGCATGCAATATATCGCAATATGCACGGATAATCCACTGCCTGTGCAGGAATACTGCATGGGCAGTTATTGTGGTACAAAAACAACGGACAGCACGCTTCGCGAACTGTCCTTATGTTAATCAAAGTGTAAAGCCTTACTTTTCCGCAGATTTTACACTTTGATTTGTATGGCTGCTTGTTATATGGCATCATTCTTTAATTAAATCAATGTCCGTCAGAATAACGCCGGAAACGTTTAACAATGCCTTTATTGTCAAGTATTCTTTCTTTAATTCTGCATACGTTTCAGCAGCATTTTCTTTTTTTGCCAACTGCATGTATGTTTGAATTTTTTTAAAATCATCAAGCGCAGCTTTTGTTACCTCAATACCAGATGGCATATAATCACCTACTTTCTAACTGTGACTGTGGTCTATGTTGCTACAATGTAAATATATCATAAACTGGGTATAAAGTCTATTCAATTTCTCCCAAAGGCTCGGATTTGCGTTTTAAGGCATTTTGAGGTTCTTATATTATAAGTTTTGCAGTCAATGTATTTTCACTCGGATTTAGGGCGTTAAATGCGTTACAAGGCATAATACTAAAACCAAATCAACAATTCCCCACAAACACATAGTCCAGATGTTTTCTCGCGGTATCAGCCAGCCGATGTGTCCTCGCTACATCTGTCGCTTCTCTATCAAGCATGTGATAGCGTGGGAAAAAGCGCGTCACATGAAGCGGAATCTTTTTTCCGGCAAAGTCTTCCACAGAAGCAATCCAGGCTGCCTCTTCTTCCATTTCTAAAACTTTATCATTTTCCCCCGGTACAATCAAAGT
>CAMWMM010000678.1 GCA_947175285.1 uncultured Lachnospiraceae bacterium | reverse complement strand
AAAATTTTAATTGGATAAAAGAATTTTTAAGATGAAATGCACTACTTTTGGGTTAACATAACTTTCTAAAATACATCCAAGAACAACGATAAGCAGAATTCCCGCCAGCCCGATTCCTTTTTTTAAAATAAACTGACTTCCGAGCAGATACCGTCCCTCCAGACCATCACTCTTTCCATATAATTTCCTGTTGCAGTCGATCCCCCAGCGAAAAAGCAGAAAATATCCCGGTATCAACAAAAGCGCCTGCGGAAAAACACTCGCAGCCATGAAAAAAAGACCTCTGACGCCGTAACGGATAACTGCTATCGAAAGAATACAGCCTGCACTGATTCCAAGATAACAAACATATCCGCAGACAATCGGAAGTCCAATCATGGTGGATGCAAGCATACCGATAATCAGTATGGTAAAAACCCGGTGCTTCATAATATAGCCGAGAAGATAGCCGCCGTCCAGTTCACTGCCCTGCAGCTTCTTTAACATCGCCACATTCAAAAGACCGTCTTCCTGCATCCATATCTCATATTTCATATTCACGAACAATATCCCCAAAAATAAGCCTGTCATAAATAAATACAGGAGATAATAGCCGCTTTTGTTCATTTGCCTGAATGCCATATGTACGCCCTCTTTCCAATACTCACAAGTTTGTCTTTCTAATAATATGTTGGAAAGAAAGTTCATATAACAAATTACCGGCAGAATTTATTTTTATACGCCATAAGCGCCGCTACGGTTTTACTGTCCTCGATTTTACAGTCATAAATCATCTGTACCAGTTCGTCAATGTCATGCAGTTCCACATTGATAAACTCATCATCATCCAGATTCTGCTTGCTGGGCTGCAAATCCGTTGCCAAATACACGTCTATTCTTTCATTACAAAAAGCAACTGTTGTCCGCAGCTTAATCAACAGCTCCAGTTTTCCCGCCTTATATCCGGTCTCTTCCTCTAATTCTCTTGCAGCGGCAACATGGGTCGGCTCATCTACGCTGTCCAGAGCGCCCGCAGGTATCTCCAATGTCTCCCTATCGAGTGCATTTCGGTACTGCCTTACCATCAAAAGCTTACCGTCCTCATTCACCGCTACAACCGCTGCCGCGCCTTTATGTCCGATAAAATCCCATTTGACAATATTGCCGTTCGGCACCTTGATTGTATCTTGATAAAAGTCTATGATAACGCCTTTATATACAAGCGTTCTGTCCAAGCGTTCATATTTTTCCATTGTTACCGCTCTGCTCCTTTTCTTATAATAGCAGTTGTTATTTACATCGCTTCTAAAAGCTTATTTACACTGACAAGTTTTACACAAAGCACGAATAAATCCGTTGCCGCTGCCATTTCTTCCGGTGTCGGGAATGTCGGTGCAATACGGATATTGCTGTCTTTCGGGTCTTTTCCGTAAGGGAATGTAGCGCCTGCACCTGTCAAAACAACGCCTGCTTCCTTACATTTTGCCACAATTGCTTTCGCACAGCCTTCCATTGCGTCAAAGGAGATGAAATATCCGCCTACCGGTTTTGTCCACTCTCCAATTCCAAGACCGCCGATTTCGTTATCTAAAACATTTAAAACAGCCTCGAATTTAGGACGGATAATTTCGGCATGTTTCTTCATATGCTCCAATAATCCTGCTTTATCTTTAAAATATCTTGCATGGCGAAGCTGGTTAATCTTATCATAACCAATCGTCCGAACTGTCATGGATTTCTTGATAGCTTCTATATTGGCAAGAGAAGATGCCAGTCCTGCAATTCCTCCGCCCGCAAAAGTTACTTTTGAAGTAGAGCAGAATTCATACACAATATCAGGATTTCCGGCTTTTTCACACTCGCTTAAGATTTCCAGAATTTCATCCTGTTTATCATCATATAAATGATGGATTGCATAGGCGTTATCCCAGTAAATTCTGAAGTCTCCCGCTGCCGGTTTTAAATTTGCAAATCTTCTTACCACTTCGTCCGAATAGGAAATACCTGACGGATTAGAATACTTCGGCACACACCAGATACCTTTCACTGCCGGGTCACTATTCACATATTTTTCCACCAAATCCATATCCGGGCCTTCTGCCGACATTGGTATATTAATCATCTCAATACCGAAATATTCCGTAATTTTAAAATGTCTGTCATATCCCGGCACCGGGCATAAAAATTTCACTTTATCAAGCTTACACCATGGAGTAGAACCCATAACGCCATGTACCATAGCATGAGAAACCGCATCATACATAATACTTAAGCTTGAGTTTCCAAATACAAGCACATTCTCCGCCGGAACTCCCATCATATCGCCCAACAGATGTCTTGCCTCCGGAATACCTTCCAGTAATCCGTAATTTCTACAATCGACGCCGTCTGCCGTCCTAAGTTCAGAATCGGGAACCAAAGTGCCGATAACGCCCATTGTCATATCAAGCTGTGCCGTAGACTGCTTACCTCTGGACATATCCAGTTTTAACCCTTTGCCCTTTGCTTCTTCAAACTGCTTTTCCAATTCTGCTTTCAATGATACAAGTTCTTCTTTGTTCATCTCTTTGTAAGACTTCATAATT
>CAMWMM010000677.1 GCA_947175285.1 uncultured Lachnospiraceae bacterium | reverse complement strand
AGAAAAAAGTCCTCAACAATGGTATCGTACCACAATATTATGTGGAGGATGACCATGAGGCGATCATACCAAAGGAATTATTTTTCAGGGTGCAAGAGGAGATCATGCGGCGGTCTGCCATGTGCAAATCGGCGGTCACAAGAAAAAAGAGTCAGAAGAGCAAATACTCTTCAGGATATGCACTGACCGGGATTCTGCTGTGCGGCAAATGCGGTCAGGAATACCGCAGGGTGACATGGGCGAGAAACGGGAAAAAGAAGATTGTCTGGAGATGCTCGAACCGTCTGACAAATGGCGTAAAGAAATGCGGCGATTCCGAGACCTTGGAAGAGGGTGCACTGAACAGGGCAGTCATGGAAGCCATTCACCGTATCGTGAGGAATGAAGGGGATTTTGTGGGAGCCTTCCGCCAGAACGTCATTCGGGTGATTGGCAGCTATGGAAAGGAACAGCAGTCGGATGAATACGATGAAAAGATCAAAGCAAAGCAGGAGGAGATGGTCGCCCTGATTGCAGAGAATGCGAAAGCAGGAGCCTATACTTCAGAGTTTGATGAACGCTACCGCAGAATATCTGAGGAAATCAATGCTTTAAAGGGGGAACAGACTGAAGCCAGAAGAAAGAGGAAGCTCGCAGATGATTATGAACAGCGTGTAAAGGATATGGATGCCTTTATCAGCAAGAGCACCTGCCAGATACCGGAGTTTGACAATGACCTTGTAAGGCGCCTGATTGCAAACATCAAAGTAATCTCGGCGGACAGAATACAGATATAGTTCCAGTCAGGAATCATAATGGAGCAAGAGATTGTTGTTAATGAATAAAACATTGCAGGAATAACAGTTACATAAAATTGTGTTATTCCTGCTGGTTTGCGGTAAGAATAAAATGCCCGTAAAGAAGCGGGTGTTTTATTGTTGGCGTAAATAATAAAAAAGTCTATAAAAAGGGATTTGAGGTGAGATGCATTTATATGGATTACATAGAAATGGTGGAAAAGTTAAGGGAAGAACTGCTGCAGCTTGTGAACCAGAAATGTGATGCTGTAATCCAGGTATACCAGAATGGCGTACAGGACATCAATTAAGGAATCGAAATCAAGGAATGTAAACTGGCACGGGTTTCTCCGTTAGTCTTAAAGGGAAAGAAGTCGGCAGCCATAAAATTCGCATCTGGCGAGATCATGGAAACACCTACATGGAAAAAACGTCCAGACAATTCTGAAGCATTGTAACGAACAGCCAGATATGCATGAAATACTCTTACGATTAAGGGGAAAAGTATTTGGAAGACGGCGGGTTATACTTGGAAGGTAATCGGAAGAAATGGACGCGCCGCTTAAAATAGATGAGGAGTTGTACTTTGAGACTAAATTTGATACCGAAGCGCTGATCTCCATGATGATGAAAAAGGTACTGGAATATGTTGGCTACGATTACAGTGGGATTGTTATCCAGTATACTGCAAGAGAGCCGCTGATAATAGGAAGCCATCTAATAACACAGCATGAGGATATGGAAGAACTATCAGAAACTGATAATATCGGTCAGGACAGCCAGATGATGCAGGGAATGTGATCATAAGGCCGAAGCAAGGTATAGATATTCCAGAATTATATCCGGCAAGAAAATATTGCATGAAATAGTACTGTTGATTAGCAACAGTAATAGCAGAAACTGTGCCCTGCATGGGGCGCAAATGTCAATAATGATACAGGAGGAGAAGAGTAAATGAGAGCAGAGGAAACGTTACAATTTATGATGGATTTTTATCCAGAGCTATATCCGACAAGAAAACACTGCCTGAACCACTTATTCTGTTCCATTAGGAACGGATATGACTGGTGGAAAGGAGAGCTGGTTGACAAAGACTGTGAATTCAGTAAAAGATACAGGCTTGTTGAAAACATTAAAAAAGCAAGACCACGGAGTGAAGAATACTATCAGGTACGTCTGGAAATGGAGAAAGAGATCAGGAAAGAAAAAGGAAACAGCTACCAGATCACACCCCAGAATATCATATATAACTTTGAGTGGAGTACACCGAGTAAGAATTATTCATATATTTACCATTATCCCAAGAATATCAAAGAGGACTGGCTCGTGCTGTTAAAGGAGTGTGAGCAGATGCTGATCGAAGATGGGATTATTCAAAAGGAAGGGTTGGAAGAGCCACAGGAAAGGCAGAGCAGCGAGATGCAGATGGTATAGTATAGCAGCCACGTTTGTTGGGTATAGATAATGCAAATGAAAGGATTCTGCCAGACAGAATTGGAGAGAGGAGGGAAGTAGTGGATTTTTTGATACTATTAGCACTGGATATGCACTTTTTAATGTAGCACTTATGCATTACTTTTTTGAAAGTTGAATGTGTGGAATTGTTTGCAGAATGAGGTAGGGGAGTAATTAAAAAATTGATTTTCAGGAAAAGTAATATTTGTAATAAACTTTTGTTATCATCATTAGAAATGTGCATGAAAGATTAACGATTGCATATAATATCAATATCTGCAGCCTTGAAAGGAAAAAATAATTCGCACTAAATAATGCAGGAAACAAGCTTTTT
>CAMWMM010000676.1 GCA_947175285.1 uncultured Lachnospiraceae bacterium | reverse complement strand
ACGTAAATCAACAATTTCATAGCTGAATGATTTGCTTATTAGCAAATTTTTCATACAAGTCCTCGTAGCTCAGTTGGATAGAGCGATCGCCTCCTAAGTGGTAGGTGTTCGATTGCCGGAGGAACGTAAAATCAACAATTTCATAGCTGAATGATTTGCTTATTAGCAAATTTTTCATATAAGTCCTCGTAGCTCAGTTGGATAGAGCGATCGCCTCCTAAGCGATAGGTCGGACGTTCAAGTCGTCTCGGGGACGTTGGAAAGCATTGAAAACACTGGATTTCTCAATGCTTTCTTTTTTTGTCCCAATAAAAAACCGTGAATCAGAGGACTCGATTTTTTGAATATTTTTTATCAGCCGTGTTGCTAATAGGGAATCGAACACTTTATTTCACTTTCAAAGGCTTTGCTAATAATCTGCTAATTGCAGATATTAGCAAACCGCTTTTGCGGTTTTAATTAGCTGCTAATAGCATTTCCTTTTAAGGCTTTTGTCAGCATGGCAACCAGCTCTGGTGATTGTTCCAATGCTGATATTAAATTTGTCAGGTCTGAATTTGTATCTTCAGGTGCCTTAACATCCCTTAAGGGATTAACGGAATTTTTAGCGTAGAATGATGCTTCAAATTTCTGTGCGTTTACCTTCCTGTCCTCATCCAGTATATGCGCATATACATCCGTGATCATATCAATCTGCGCATGTCCCGTATCCCCTTGTGTTGCCTTTAAGTCACCATGGTTGAGTTTCAGCTTGTAAGTCGTGCTGGAGTGGCGCAGGGAGTGGAACACAACATAAGGCAGTCCCGCCTTTTCCCTGAGCCTGGAAAACTCTTTTTCCATAATGCGGTTTTCAACAGGTCTTCCATTCGGAAGTGTCAGCACAAGGTTATAATCAGAAAAGTCCTGAGCCAGATATTCCTTATACTGATCCTGAATCTGCCGCCATTCCCTTAATATGTAGGCAACCGTTTTGGGAATCCATACTTTCCTGATACTGGACTCCGTTTTTGGCTTTTTCAGGACAAGGTTGGTGTGGGTGTTTGACATGACGGAAGGAAAAATAAACATGATATCCTTATCGTCTAACTGCTGTCTCGCTTCCCTTGATACACGGGCAAGCTCCTGCTCAATCCACAGGTGGGAGTCATCATTCGCAATATCCTCATCTGTAATGTGTACCTTATCCCATGTCAGCCCACAGATTTCACCGTAACGCATGGAACAGGCAAAAGCCAGATTCATTGCAACATAAAGTTTCATGTCGTCACATTCATCCAAAGCCTTCCTTATCATGTCTGCCGTCCAGATGTCACGTTTTTTGTAGTTTGTCTTAGGCTTGTTTGCGTGAGGGAACGGATTCCTTGCGATAATCTCCCATTTCACTGCCTGCTCGAAAGCACATCTTAAAATTTTATGGATGCTGTGGATGGTGCCTGATGTGAGATATTCACTCTGCGGTTTCTTATTTTTCCGTACAACCGGTTTTGTTTTTTGCAGCCGGACATAGAACTCGTCCACAAATTTTGGTGTGATGTCCTGAACTGCCACATCCCCGATAGCAGGATTGATATAATTTGCAATCAGGGCACAGTTGGACTCATATGTTGATAAAGCCCAGTGCGCAGTGCCGTAGATCTGCACGAAGTCACGCAGAAATTCTTTCACAGTCAGTTCCTGCGGAGGGATAAAAGTGCCATTGCCCTGCTGGTTCTCAATTTCAGCCTTTCTCCGTTTTGCTTCAGCATAATCCTGACAGGTTTCCCATTTCTGGTGTTTCTCCCCTTTCTCATCCGTATAATAATAAACTACCGAGTATTTGCTTTTCCTCTTGATAATAGATGCCATTTGTCTCTCCTTCTACCCTTACAACAGGTTGTTCAGCCAGTCGTCAAAAGATGCTTTGGAGATCCTGATCGTCCGTCCGAGCCGTATTACTTTGAATTCCGGCTGTCTGCAAAGCTCATATGCCTTGCTTTTACTTATCTGCAGAATGTCTGCAATCTCAAGGACGGAATAGGTTTTCTTATCTTTCATTTCCTGGCCGTAACAGCACCCTGCATCAGGGATTTTGTGTTCACCGACTGCCATAGGGACTCCTTTCCTTGTGCAGTCTGCCAAGAATCCAGCAAATAGCTCTCTGTTAAAGGCAATTATACAGTAGAAAGTGGTGCTGCACAATATAAAAAATATAATAATATGTTTGTTACGAGTATCTAAAAAGTTTGCACATACCTTCCATCACCGTCTCCTGCGCCCTCCCCGGCCGCGTTGCCTGGCTGCGCTGTGCGCAATTTAATCCGGACGGATGGCAGACCAGACTGCAAGCAGGGAGCCACCCACCAGAACCCATATACATGATGGTGTATGTTCTTCAGTTGTCAAAGAACAAAGGATCAGCTACGATAAAAAGCTGATCTATTAAATAAAGATACGGCAAAGGAAAAAAACTTGAAAAAATTTTGAAAAAAGTTAAAAAAATTTTCCAGAAAGGGAAAAGAGGGGGTATATTGTACAGCCTTGAAAGGAAAAAATAATTCGCACTAAATAATGCAGGAAACAAGCTTTT
>CAMWMM010000675.1 GCA_947175285.1 uncultured Lachnospiraceae bacterium | reverse complement strand
AGGAGAACAGATTATGGTTTGTGAAGGAATTTTAAATTTATATGGTACAAGTTCCGCAGAAATCATTGAACGTACCAAAAAGGAGGACGCTGAATATTATCTGCCCAAAATTGAGCAGTTAACTTCTCAGAATGATGATTTATCTTCTCAAAATAGCGATTTGGCTTTCCAAAATGCTTATTTAAAATCCTTATTAACCAAGCATAATATCCCATTTGATTTAGCACCCGAATCTACCGATAGCTAATAGAACTGGTTATAGAAATCAACATACGGATAATCCGCCTTTACTTCTTCTATAATTTTTGCATTCAAATTAATCCAGCTCATACATTTATCAAGAATAATGGCATCGCTGGTGATTACATTATCAAGCTTTTCCAAAACCGAATCAACATTGTTAATTACTTCTACTTCCACTTCAAAAGTAAACTGACTTAATGATTCAATGATTCGCTGCTTTAATCTTCCTGAATTGGATACCGGAGCATCCAGATAAAATACTGCTTTTCCTACTCTGTTTTCTTCGAGAGCTTTTCCAATCAACATAATAGCAGTCTCAGTCTTGTCTATCAAACGGTAAGTTCCTCTAAGCGCAGCCAAGTCCCGAATCGTTCCGTCCATACATTTTAACAATAGTGAATCTGCCAAGGCAACTTCGAGCGTAATGATAGTATTAAATCCGTCAATATAAACCACACTTTCAGGCGGTATACTATTTATTTCCTTATTTTTCCTTATTTCGAGGCTTTCATCCGAAGAAACCGCCCTTGCCAATGCTAATCTCTGCCGTTCGGACAGTAGATAATGATTTCCTACGAATGTAGTTGCACCTTTGACAGGATATCCCTGATTCAATAAATACTGTACATCCCGCCCTGCTTTAAGCAATATATTAACGGCTTCGCCGCCGAACTCTTTTGGGTCGTTTGGAGAATAGCCCCTTTTTACAACTGTACTCATGATTAGCGCTCCTATAATTCTATATCATTGTCACATTATCTTTTCACAGCATTCCATACGAGATATACTTCACACATTCCGCTTTCGTCCATCATCTGTTTATAACAAGTTTCTAAAACTTCATCTCTTGTGCTGCACAAATCAAGTTCCTCTGCATAAATATCATACCACATTGCAAAACTGATATTATTGTCCATTAAACAATTAAGCAGTTCATATACTTGCGTGTCTTGATACCGGACTCCATTATGTATTTGACTATATGCATCTGTAATAATACTGTCTATTTCTTTCCCTTTATATCTAAATGTCCATATATCACTTGCTCCGCCTAACCAAAATGCTCCCTTCATCAGAAATTCATCTGCATCTCCTATGAAAAATCCCAAAGTGCTCAATTGATTATTCCCTTTACAAATAATACATTCGCTCATTGCATGTTCTCCTCCGTTTGCTTTTCTTAATAGGAATACAAAAGTGATGCCTCATCCTCCCCGATTTTCAGGCGGCAGACATCTTTGTGCAGTCTACGGATGGCAGAATTTTTCTCATCATAAATATGGTATTCCAACGTAAAATACAAAAATCCATCTGCATAATACAAATCGTAATAATACATATTACCTGCTTCTTCCGGCTTCCATTTTTCAATAATATTCTGCATATTCATAACAACTCTGACAATTTTACCGGAATCACTTAACACTGCATAGATGTTTGTTTTGGGTTCATCTCCATATATACTCCACGCAGACAAGACTCCTTTCTTTTCCGGATAATACTGCCACATCCTGCAATATGAACTAATAACGCTTTCCGGTAAATCAGAGATATAGCATAAATTCGCATCTATGTCCCATACTATTGTATCATATTCCTGATAGGAATCTACTTCGAATGAAAATTGATACCGTGGAAAGTATATCAATGTCTTTTCCTCGTCATGGCAAAGAGCGAAAAAACCCTCCTTAATATCTACCGCTTTGTAATCCGTACCGTCAAGTTTGACGCTAATCAGCTTTCCCCCCTGAAACCGATGTTCACCGCCACCATACGCACCGATAATAAAGTAGAGTCTGTCGTTGTCTGTTTCCATCTGCAATATGCTTTCCGCATCGTCATATGGACGCCTGATATAATCTGATGCAAGCGCAATGATTTCTTTCTGCTCTCCCTCTAAGGAAACCGCACACAGCTTATAAGTCGTCGTTTCGCCTTCTATCCGTCTTCCATAATAAATCCATCCGTCCTGATAGACGTATGCATCAATGCTATCGTCAGAATCAGAAATTATCCGTTTCTTTTCTCCTGTTTCATAATCCATGACGTAATAGCGGAATCTTTTTCCTTCCACCATCTCCAAAATAATAATCTTTCGCTCCTTATCAACGACAAGAATCCGCCCGCTTCCATAGTCAATCCGGTCATTTCCCTGCATGTCCACGGAATACAAATGGTCTTCCGTATAAGTACGTCCATCCTCTTCACATAGTTCACCATCTGTCATATAAAATCTGTTATCAACCAGATAAATATCGCCATATCCCTCATCCGTAAATAATACCGTTTCTGCCCCATCCGCATCGATACAGACAATTTCCTTTTT
>CAMWMM010000674.1 GCA_947175285.1 uncultured Lachnospiraceae bacterium | reverse complement strand
CTACAGCATTCTTGTTACGCTGAAAAGTAACGGCGAAGTGGAAAAAACCGTTATCGGCAGTATTGTGGAATCACTGGTTCTGGATAGCGAAAATGACAAAGAATTTTCACGATTAAAAGAGATTTTTGCTGCGCCGTCGCTTCAGATGGCAAGTTTTACAATTACGGAAAAAGGGTATGCGCTAGCAGACGGAAAAGGAGATATCTTACCGGCTATTCAGAGAGATTTTCAAAACGGGCCGGATAAGCCGGAAAGTTATCTTGGCAAAGTATGCGCATTGGTGTACGAACGTTATTTGCAGGGCGCATATCCGCTTGCTCTTGTCAGTATGGATAACTGTTCTCATAACGGTGATAAGCTTAAAGCAGCAGTTACTGCTTTTGCAAAGGCGTGGACAGAAGCGGGTAAGGCAGAGAGCGCGTTTATGGACTATGTAAATGATGCGTCAAAACTTTCGTTCCCTTGGAGTATGATTGACAAAATTACACCCCGTCCTGACCCGAAAGTAGAAGCGATTCTTAATGCGGATAAAATAGAAGGACTGGAAAAGGCAGTAACTGCGAAAAACACTTGGGTTGCGCCTTTTGTCAATGCGGAGGAGTGTCAGTACCTTGTTATCGAGGATGCTTTTCCTAATGGAAGACCTGCACTGGAAGAGACGGGAGTTATATTTACGGCAAGAGAAACGGTGGATAAAGTAGAAAAAATGAAAGTATGTACCTGCTTAAATCCGCTGCATACGGCACTTGCGGTATTTGGATGTCTGCTTGGATATGAATTGATTTCCGAAGAAATGAAGAATCCTGTCCTGAAAAAACTGGTAGAACGAATCGGCTATCAGGAGGGATTGCCGGTAGTTGTCAATCCGGGTATTCTTGACCCGAAGAAATTTATAGATGAAGTGCTTGAACTGCGTATACCGAATCCTTTTATGCCGGATACGCCGCAGAGAATTGCAACCGATACTTCCCAAAAACTTTCCATTCGCTTTGGGGAGACCATTAAGGCGTATAAGGCGTCGGAAACGTTATCGCTGGATTCTCTGGAGGGTATTCCGTTTGTACTGGCAGGATGGCTTCGTTATCTGATGGGTGTGGATGATAAAGGAAATGCGTTTACGCCGAGCCCTGACCCGATGTTAGAGGAGCTGATGCCAATGCTTTCCGATGTGAAGCTCGGAAGCGGCTGTGATGTAAAAGCGCTTATCACGCCGATACTGAAACGGGAAGACATCTTTGGTGTGGATTTAACGCAGATTGTCTTAGGGGATAAAGTTATTGCATTATTTACGGAAATGATTCAGGGACCGGGAGCGGTTGCGGCGGTATTGGAGAAGATATAGATATCGTAAATGCAAAGGTAAATGATTATTATGAAAATAAAAAAACGAGTTTTTGAAATCATACAAATTGGAAAAAAAGATGATTTTGCGAGCAAATTTTTCGACATTTTTATTACTGTTATCATAACGCTGAATATATTAGTTTTATTCTTAGAAACATTTTCCGAGCTGGATACGTTTTATCCGGTTTTGCATAGAATAGAGTTAATCACGATTCTCATCTTTTGTGTGGAATATCTTATGCGAATCTGGACAGCAGATTGTCTGTATCCTGATAAGACAAAAGGAAAGGCTGTCCTGAAATTTCTATTGTCCTATGATGGTGTTATTGATCTGCTGACCATTTTACCATTTTTCTTTTTGTCCGGTTTTGTTGCATTCCGTATGTTAAGGGTTGTCCGCATTTTTAACTTATTCCGGATTAACGCGCAATATGATTCTTTCAATGTAATTACTACTGTCTTATATGATAAAAAGAATCAGATACTTTCCTCTGTATTTATTATTCTGGTTTTAATGCTGTCCTCTTCACTGTGTATGTATGGTGCGGAACACGAGGTTCAGCCGGATCAGTTTAAAAATGCTTTCTCTGGTATCTGGTGGTCGGTGTCTACGCTCCTGACTGTTGGATATGGCGATATCTATCCTGTCACAACTCTTGGAAAAGGTATGGCGATCATTATCGGTTTTTTGGGGGTCGGAGTAGTGGCTATTCCGACCGGTATTATCAGTGCGGGCTTTGTGGAGCAGTATACAAAGATAAAGACAATCAGCAGTTATGCGGAAGAGGTAAATATCAGATTTGTTACCTTGACAGTGAATGATACCGCATATTGGGAGAAGAAGACAGTAAAAGAACTAAAGCTGCCACAGGGTCTCATTCTAGCGCTTATTCTTAGAAACGGAAAGGTCGTGATTCCAAAAGGGAATACTGTTTTAATGGTTGGTGACAGATTGGTTTTGGGTGCAGAGGCTTTTCAGGATGAGATAAATATAAAATTAAAAGAAATTATTATTAAACAGATGCATCCGTGGAACGGACATGCAATCAAGGATCTGGATATTTCCAGACAAACAATCATAGTGATGATCCGACGAAAAAACAGGATAATCATTCCTCATGGGGATACCATCATCAACGAGGGGGATAAGGTTATTTTGTATTCAAAATATGATTTTAAAGAAAGCGTTTCATATTAAATTCCTAAAAAATAATAAAATAAATAAG
>CAMWMM010000673.1 GCA_947175285.1 uncultured Lachnospiraceae bacterium | reverse complement strand
TGTGATAGCAATATCATGAGGGTTCAAGTCCCTTTTCCTGCACTTAAGCTATTTACCAAAGTAAAAACACCGTTTTTCGGTGTTTTTTCTTTTTGATTTGCGTAAGATAAGAGAGGAAGCGGTGCGGTATGAGAATCATCAAAGGTATTGTATATACCAAAGACTTTCGATTTGAGCCGGGGATTGTCACGATAGATAATGATAAAATTATTTCTGTGGAAAGCTGTGACAGGGAAACTCTTGGACAAGATGAGAGAAATCACTATATTTTGCCGGGGCTTGTGGACATTCATTTTCACGGATGTGCGGGTTATGATTTTTGTGACGGGACAAGAGAAGCCATGCAGGCAATAGAAGCGTATGAAAATGCGCATGGTATTACTTCATTATGCCCGGCAACAATGACGCTTCCCATAAAAAGGCTGGAAGAAATATGCAGTGCCGCAGCAGAGTATCGTGGCCGTAGCATACGGGGAATTTATCTGGAGGGACCTTTTGTTTCCGAGGAGAAGAAAGGAGCCCAGAATCCTGCCTATATTAGAAAGCCTGACTTAAGACTGTTAGAGCGTTTACAGGAATGTTCCGGCGGATTAATTAAAATAGTTTCGATTGCGCCGGAAACAGAGGGAGCTATGGAATGTATACAGGAGGGGAATGAAAAGTTCCGGTTTTCGATTGCCCATACGTGTGCAGATTATGAAACCGCTTCGGAAGCGATGGAAAAAGGCGCGCTTCATGTAACGCATCTTTACAATGCCATGCCGCCTTTTCACCATAGAGAGCCGGGTGTGATTGGAGCTGCGGCGGATCATGACGGAACAGTGGTAGAACTGATTTGTGACGGCGTCCATGTGCATCCGTCCATGGTGAGAAATACATTCAGGCTGTTTGGTGATGACAGAGTCATTTTAATAAGTGACAGTATGATGGCAGCAGGTATGCCGGACTGCGTTTATGCGCTTGGCGGACAGAAAGTGCTGGTGAAAGGAAATCTTGCCGCATTGGAGAATGGCGCCATCGCAGGAAGTGTGACGAATCTGTATGACTGCATGGTGACGGCGATTTCCATGGGAATTCCCAAAGAATCCGCAATTCGGGCGGCAACATGGAATCCTGCCAAAGCAATCGGCATAGAGAAAGAATATGGAACATTGGAAAGCGGAAAGAAAGCGGACATTTTGATAACGGACTTGGATTTCAGGCTGCAGGAAGTGTTAAAATCCGGAATTGCTTTTTTAATATGAGTATGATAGAATATACCCGATTTGGATATATGTTGTTGCCGGTTTAGGCTCTGGAGGAAAAATTATTATGAAAAAAAATAAGAAAGCGACGGCGCTTTTGTCGCTTGTGATTCTATGTGGATTAGCGGCCTGCGGTAATGCGACGCAGGAAGCGGAAGCATCTGTGATAGAAGTAACTGCAGATGTGCCTGTAAATGAGGAAACAGAAGAAGCTGAGCAGACGGATGTCATGATATATTACGGGAATGGCGCTTCCGACAATCTGGATATGGAAGTGGTGGCGGTGGAGCAGGTTACTGCTGATAACCTGATTGATGCCTTAGCGAAACATAATATTGTATCGATTGGAACAAAAGTGAACTCTTTCGATGAGGAGGAAAATAACGGAGTTAAGACATTGCATCTTGACTTATCCAAAACGTTCCATGAATACTTAAAAACAATGACGGAAGAGGGCGAGAACATTATTATGTGTTCCGTAGCAGCTACTTTTTTGGAGGCATATGACGCGGATGAGATTGCGATTACGGTAGAGGGCGATGTTTTGCAGACAGACCATGCAACTTATGAAGAACCGCTTCGTTTTAAGGCGGAGCAGTTGACTGCTCCTGTGAATGAGAAATAAGGCGTAGGAAAGGATGGGCAGTAAATGGCGGAGATATCAGAAAGAGAACAGCTTATTTTCGATATTGCACAAGTAGAATGGGATATGTTTCAACATGTTTATAATACCGGCGGCCGTGCATCCTGTCAGGATGACCCGGAGACCTTTTTCCGTATGCGGATGAGTCAGTGGATGGTCTATTCGGACGAACTGTTATCTTCCTATATGGAAGATTGTAAACTGGCTTATAAAGAGGGCAGAAATCTTATCTTTGAAAAATATGCCAGAATGATGGAAACTACCTTTCCGGAAGAATATGAGAAAGTGAAAGAATATCTGCCGGATGCCTCGGAGAAAAAAGAAACGGTAGAACAGATTGTAAAAGTGCATTTGGAATGGGACGCACAGATGCTTGCAGATTATCCGAATATCCGAAAGAGAGGGAGAACATTGACAGCGGATGAAGATGATGCCGTGAACGGTTCTTCTGCGGAAAGTTATCTCAGGGCGGAACTTCTTACGTATTCCATGAATACACTGGCGCTTTTGTGGCAGGAAACGAAGACGGCGCACGAAAAGGGAGAAAGCTTGTTAAAACAGATTATCACTAATGAGACTTTATTTTATGGCTATCAGTCGTTAGAGGATGCCGAAGCAAAGCAACAATAGAAGTGTCAGCAATGGCTGCCACATCTATTAGAAATGCAGACGTCTGCGTACTTCGT
>CAMWMM010000672.1 GCA_947175285.1 uncultured Lachnospiraceae bacterium | reverse complement strand
TCTTAAACGTTTCTTCGTTCATATATTTACCTGCTTAACCCTTTTTATCTTTCTAGTTATTATATGCAGGCATTACGAAGTCGTCACCGGTTCCAGATTTCCATACTGCTCCTGCAACATATAATAGCTTTTCCGAAGTCGTTCAAAATAGGGATAATAGTCCCAGTTTTCCCATTGAAATTCTTTCATTGCCGCTCTTTCGCCCTCTCCGGAGAGTCCAATCTTAATACCGTCTATCGTCATTTCACAAAACCATTCGTTCGCCCGGAAATCACCTTCTATTTCCTTTCTGGACGGGTCTCTGAAATTCAATAACAGCCAGGGGATTCGGATTTCCAATACATCATCCTTGTAATAAAAATCAGCAATGGAATTATATTCTTCAGAATCATAATCACTGATACCATAAGCAAGTTCTCCGGCATGGAATTTTTGAGCCGGAATAATTTCATCCCTGTCCTGTAAAACCAGTTCCCTTTCTACAAAAAAGTATATCGGCTGAAATATATCATTGTCAGGCTGTTTCATCTGCTCTGTTGTTGTGATTTCCTTATCATGTTTATCATATTCAAACTGATATAAGTCATAATAGCTGTGCACAAGTATCTGTGAGTTTTCTTTTCCGTCGATTATCATTACAAAATCGGCAGGACTGCTAAAATGATTTTGTTCATAAACATAGCTTCCCGATTCAGGGGTAATATCAAACGGAATATAGAGTTTATCCGTATCATAATCCGCATTTTCTTTTTTTATCATAAGATACAGATAAGCGCAGTCATATTTCACCGACATAACTGCATCTTTTGTTTCAAGCAGAATATCCTCATCTTTCCACTCATCATCATTTCCGTCTAAAGTAACCGTAGGCTGCCCGTTTTCTCCCGGTATAAAATCCAGAATTCCGAAATGCTGTTCACAGGTCATGACATCATACCAGTAAGCTCTTCTATCCGCATTTGTATACTCTTCCGTATTCCAGGTTCTTTTAAACCACTCATCCTGCCAGGTAAATACAATGCCTCCGGCATAACCGGTATCGTGAATATCCTGCATCATGGATAGAAGATTTTCTCCCTGCTCTTCTTCCGTTTTATTTCCCTGATCGAAGCCGGTAAAAATATTGGCATGCGTCATCCCTCTGGATACAGGAATTCCAAACTCCGCAACGACTACCGGTATGTCATGCTTTGCAATCAATTCCTCCAGATAGGCTTTATAGGTATTCCGGTTTCCCTTATCATCCCGATAGTTAATGTATTCCTGCTGTGTGTACAAAAAATTCGGATAGTACGGATAAATGTGATAAGATGCAAACAAACCGCATACAAACGCCTCTGTCGTCCGCAGATTCTCCACATTCAAATCAACACTGTATTCCTCCGCCATTGTTTCACTCGGGTGTTCCAGAATATCCGCTGTCGGCCAGTTGGAATAGCTAAGCGGTCTCTGCATCCCATACTTTTCCATTTCATAGGAAAGCAGGTAATCCCCTGTCTGTGCCCAGAATACTTCAAACGGTTCCAGATTATCCGCGCAAATATAAGTTCCCTCATATGACTTGATTTCCGGATGGTTCTCATTGGTTGTTGACACAAATTCCGCATCTGACTCAATACCGAGAATCCAGCCGATAACATAGGAAGAGATGTCATACTGGTAAGTACCGGAAGCTTTCCCAGCCTGCGCCTTAATCGTACAGTTGCCATGCAGCACATCTACAAGATTTCTCATATCTTCCTGTAAAATAGTATATAACTGCTCATCAAAGGCATCCGCCGTGTCCACCAATCTGGTTTCATCATACCATGTGCCGTGGAAAAGATAGATCGGCTCTTTAGCGGTTTGATTAAATTCATAAAACGCCTCATAAAAAGACGGCGGCTGAATCGTATACACCCTGATGCAGTTGGCGTTCATATCGCTGATCTCCTGAAACCATCTGGCGTATTCTTCTTTGGTAATAGCCGTCTCACCCGGAAAGTATCCCGGTTTTCCAAGACCTAAATTGACTCCCTTTAAATAGATTTCCTCGAAATCCTCGCCGTTATATACGCTTAAATATTTCCCCTCCGCCTTATAATAAAAAGCGGCGTCACCGGAAACACAAGGTTCTATGCGATGTTCCGGTGTATATGTCCGTATTTCTTGAATTTCAGCTTCTGCTTCCGGTTCCGATTCTTCCGCCTGCACATCCTCTTGTGCTCTTTCTTCCGCCTCCGGCATTTCATATATTTTCTTTCCGTATTCACTTTCACATGCTGTCAGCAAAAGAAGCGAGAGCATAAGAGGAAGCAGTTTTATTCCATTTCTCTTTTTCATTTTTTCTCCACAATAATGCACATTTCCTATTTCGTCAACAGTAGCATAATATCATTGCTTCTTGCCACAAACTTCGTCATTGCTTCCGGTTCAAGCGGAGCCTGCTGCAATAAGGCAAGGTCATAGAGTTGTTCGCAAATCATTTTGACATTCTCGCCGTCTTTATGCTCTAATACATATTCTACAAGCGGGTGGTTTGCATTGAGAATCAACGTCTCGCCCTCTTTATTACCGAACATGCCCATATCCATACCCGGCATGGAATAC
>CAMWMM010000671.1 GCA_947175285.1 uncultured Lachnospiraceae bacterium | reverse complement strand
CATACGGCTGAAGAAGGTGGTTTTTGGATTACTTTTCCCGATCTCCCGGAATGTATGACTCAGGGAGATGACATGCAAAATGCTTACGAGATGGCTGTTGACGCCCTCGGTCTTGCTATTTCCAGCCGCAAGAAAGAACGGTTGGAAATTCCTGTCCCTTCTAAACCTCATGAAATAAGTACCGCTGTAGATGAGTATTGTGTTGTAATCGAATTTGATATGCTTGCTTATCAAAAGCGTATCAGTTCCAAAGCTGTTAAAAAAACACTTACTATTCCTGAATGGCTTAATGAAGAAGCCATCTCTCTTGGCATAAATTTTTCACAGGTATTACAGGAGGCGTTATTACAGAAAATTAATGCAAAACTTTGATGGTAAAATGAGTTCCGGTTTGTAAGTGGGATTATTCTTTTAATACGAATACTTCGCCATTCCTGCAAATCATTTCCAAATTACCATTCTTAATACGATATGCTTCGCCGTACAATATTTCCCTGCCGTTTTCTATAGTAATATAACTTCCATCAGTCATTGCCACTATTTCATGAGTGTAACTATCAGCATATGTGATATCCTCCATTACTCTAAGACCATCAAGATAATCATCCTTTAACAATTGATAATGAGGAAAAATATTTGTCTCTGTTAACCCCAGTCCGGAAATCCATCTGATAAAACTTGTATCAACAGCTTCCCCTTCAAGCTCCGGAGAAGCGTACACATTGGATGCGCAATTCATTGACCCTGCACTCCATGCTATAAGCAAACCGTTGAAATCGATTAACCTCTCTTTCAACCCTATTTTCTTCATAAAATTATTCTGAGTGGGTACATGTCCGCCTGCTAAAAGGATAACATTCATCTCAGGAAGTTTTTCAATTAGTTCCTCATTTCTGCCGTCGCATGTTTCTATATACGAAATGCTCAATCCACTCATAGGAAATGCTTCCCTTAGACATGCGCATACACTGTCATTTTTTTCATAATCATTTGGTGAAGCACAAATAATCATTACTTTAGAATCTTCCACCCATAACTCTCTCAGTTTATCCAACAGTCCGTTATCTGTAAGAAAAACAGACGGAACCCTTTTTCCATCAACCTTAAATGACCCACCTAATGAACTTGTTAATATTATATTCATCCGCACTGCTCCTTCTAAAAAATCAGAATTTTATTACCTTATCATTATTCCCTGCCCTGTATTGTATCAATATATCTTAATTTTAGCAATTATAAGCTAAAGCTCTTAAATGGTGAAACTGAGAAAAGCTGTATATTGAAGCATGAAGATGTGATATAATCAAATCAATAAATTTGAATCAATTTAACAGAGGGAAACTAAACATGTCATTTACTGAAATATGTATTTATCAAGTTAAACCGCAAAAGGTAGAGGAATTTGAAACACTAATGCTCGAAGCTAAAAGCTTTTTGGAGAAGCAAGAGGGGATTTGCATGCTTCGGCTTATCAAAAGAGGATATCATATAGATATGGAGCAGATTAAAGAAGGACTTCCCCCTCTTCAAATTACCCGCATTGTAAAAAGTGTTAAATATATGCTTTATTGGGAATTTAATACAAAAGAAAACTACGGAGCGGCACAAAAGAAGCTCTACAACAGTTATTGGAAGAATATCGAAAAGTGCTTAATAGTTCCACATGATAAGTATTTGGGGGAACCGTTGTTTTAATGCAATAATAAAGGAGATGCGGCAATGGATGAGGTAACATTACAGCTCATGAGTGTCGATGAAAAGTCTTTATTGATACGGCTTATGGAGCTATATAATTATGAATTTTCACAATTCAGTAATGATGATATTAATGAATATGGGTACTATGGATATGACCACATCGACGATTATTGGAATGAAGAAGGAAGGTTTCCTTATCTGATACGCGTTGATGGTAAAATCGCAGGGTTTGCTTTGATTTGTCCGCATTGTGACTACCGTAAAGAAGAAGGCGCGCGGTGCATTGGAGAATTTTTTGTTATGTTGAAGTATCGAAGAATGGGTATCGGCTCAAACGTTGCGGCCCAACTGTTTGATAAGCATCGGGGACTTTGGGAAATTTGTTATTGGAGAAACAACCTTCCGGCAGGTCAGTTTTGGAAAAATGTTGTTGAAAAGTATACAAAAAACAATTATCAATTTTTTGAAATTGAGAACAGTATAGAGATGGGATTTGCCTTTGAAAATTAAGACCGGAGACATTCAGATGAAAAAAGTTAAACTGTTGTTTATAGGGGCAATTAGTTTAGTTGTGTTTGGGCTTTTATTGCCGCAGCCAATACAGGCATTATTAGTGATAATAGACACGCCTGTAAAAAATTTTTTTGTGGCACATGCATTGAGCCTATGCGTGGTTGTTGGGTTAATACAAGGAATATCAGAAGAAGGCGGATATTATTTTGTTCTAAGACAAATTTCAAAAAAAGAGCAGTTAAAAAGTCTGCCTTTTTGGTTTGGATTGGGCAGAAGTTTGTTGCACACCTTATTTGATATAGGAACAATTATTATTGCATTTTCAAATATATGGGTATTTGTTTTGGCTATTGTGTCAAGAATGTTTAGTTTTGTGGCAATGA
>CAMWMM010000670.1 GCA_947175285.1 uncultured Lachnospiraceae bacterium | reverse complement strand
TCCATACCGCAGGTAGCAGAAGCATGTGAAGTTTCTACGAATCAAATTCATCAGTGGCTGCGTGAAGAACGTCTGGAGCTTGCTGAAGGTTCCGGTATTGCGCTGCTTTGTGAGAATTGTGATGCACCGATTCTTTCAGGACGGTTTTGTGAAAAGTGTAAAAATACAATGGCAAATAAATTAAGTGACAGCATTAGGAAGCCGGAAGCGCCGAAACCGCAACTAAAGAAGAAGGATACAAAAGAGAACCCTAAGATGCGCTTCTTGAACTAGCTGTAGACAGGAGATTTTCATGCTGAATGAAGAGCGTGTAATTTTGATGACCAAACTGGCCTCTTATGAAACGAATGAAGGTAAGAAGAATGTAGCGATAGGTAATTACTTTCGCAGCGATTATATCGGCTGGCAGGTATTAAAATCCATTATAAGTGCAACAATTGCATTTGTAGTGGTTTTTGCCATGTATATTTTTTATGATTTTGAAGTCTTTATGATGGATATTTATAAAATGGATTTATTGGAATTCGGCAAAAAGGTTTTGAAGATGTATGTCGGTGTGGTAGGGTCTTATGCCGTGATTTCTTATATTGTTTATGCCTACCGTTATAGCCGGGCACGCAAGAGTTTGAGACTATACTATATGAATTTGCGGAAATTAGCGAGCATGTATAGTCATAGGCAATTATGATACATTTTGAGAGGAAGAAAAATGACAACGTTACTTGTTGTGAAACAGTATATGAAGCTGTTTTACAGTAAATTTGAGATTTATATTACGCCCTTTTTAAAGTTTATGCTGGCATTCATTGCCCTCATGCTGATTAATTCGCATCTGGGATATATGAGGGGAATTGACAGACTGACAGTTGTCTTGATTGCAGCGTTGATGTGTTCTTTTATGCCAACTAATTTTATTGTGATTATGGCGGCTCTTTTTACATTGCTGCATTTATATGCACTCAGTCTGGAATGTACAGTTGTGGTAGGAGTAGCATTCCTGCTCATGTTTTTACTGTATTTCAGATTTTCACCTAAGGATACGGCGGTGGTCGTATTGACGCCGATTTGTTTTCTGATGAAAATTCCATATGTGATTCCGATTTCCATGGGACTGGTTGGAACACCGGCATCTGCAGTATCTGTGGCGTGCGGCGTTATCGCGTATTATATGATTCATTATGTCACGGAGAATGAAACAATATTAAGCAGTATGACTGATGAAGAAATTGCGGCAAAGTTTAAAATTGTGATTGACGGCATTCTGAACAATAAGGAAATGGTTGTAACGATTGTGGCGTTTGCGGTTACATTGACTTTAGTTTATGTTATCCGGAGACTCAGTATTGATTATGCCTGGACAATTGCAATGGTGGCAGGAGCATTTGTTAATATTATGGTTATTCTGATTGGCGATTTAATGTTTGATACGGAAGTTTCGCTGTTGGGAGCAATCATTGGAACGATTATTTCTTTTCTGCTGACAGTGGTGCTGCAGTTTTTTGTATTCCACGTGGACTACAGCAGAACGGAAAAAGTACAATTTGAAGATGATGAATATTATTATTATGTGAAAGCAGTGCCGAAAGTAACGATGGCAAGACCGGAGAAACAGGTTAAGCACATCGCAGGGCAGCCAAAGAGCAAAAATTTAAAATAAAGATAAGTAGGAATCATTATGCAGCAGGTTAATATCTTAATTGAAAAATATTTATCTAAATTGCATATGCCGTCTATCATCTGGACAGATGTAGCGGAAATCTTTATTATTGCGTTTGTACTGTATCATATACTGCTCTGGATTAAAAACACAAGAGCATGGGCGCTTTTGAAAGGTGTTTTAGTAATCGGAGCTTTTATATTGATTGCAGTTTTTTTTGAAATGAACACGATTTTATGGATTGTTACGAATCTGTTCAGTATTGCTGCGATAGCGATAGTTGTTGTGTTGCAGCCGGAGCTGCGAAAGGCATTGGAAGAATTGGGGAGGAAGAATTTTCTTCCCTCTATTCTGGCGTTTGATTCCGCAAAAGCGGACAGAGGCCGTTTAACGGACCGTACCATTAATGAGATTGTGAAAGCTTCTGTAGATATGGGTAAGGTAAAAACAGGAGCTTTGATTGTCATACAGAATGAACAGCCATTAAACGAATATGAACGGACCGGCATAGATGTGGATGCCATTGTTACCAGTCAGCTTCTTATCAATATTTTTGAACATAACACGCCATTACACGACGGAGCGGTTATTGTGAAAGACAACCGTGTCAGCGCGGCGACATGCTATCTGCCGTTGTCGGACAATATGGCGCTTAGTAAAGAACTTGGCACGAGGCACCGTGCGGGAGTTGGTATTTCTGAGGCAACGGATTCCATGACGGTCATTGTTTCTGAGGAAAACGGTAAAATAAGCGTTGCTTATCATGGCGAATTGGAACGCGGTCTGGATGCGGAGCGGCTGCGTGAACGTCTCCACACCATTCAGAATAAACCGGCAGAGGAGAAAAAACGAAAGTTGTGGAAAGGCAGGTCCAGAAATGAAGAATAGTTTAATGCGGAACTGGGGATTGAAGCTGGCTTCCTTTCTGGTTGCCGTTATTCTATGG
>CAMWMM010000669.1 GCA_947175285.1 uncultured Lachnospiraceae bacterium | reverse complement strand
CCAGCCATGTCAGCATATAATATTCCGTCTGGATTTTTTCATGTTCATAGAGATATGTGGGTCTTTTATAACCCATCAGCATGGTTGTTAATGTATTGACAGACAATTCTACGACATTGATTGACTGGTTATTTTCCACCCGTTCACAGATGGTTTTTCCGTTATGCCAGGAAAGCATATAGTCCCCCTCATTCCAGGGAGCCATCTGATCATGGACGAGAAAGTGGAGTTTGAGGTCTTCGGGCTGTATTTGGTAAGGGTATTCCGTCAGAAATTCTTTTACATCAACAATACGCGCCATGATGTATGGGGAGATAGTTTCCGTAATTTCACTGTCCTCAAATAAGTAAGCCATCGTTTCGCCGGAATAGTTGTTTCCCTGTACCTGCGTAATCATGGAGAAATGTGCGCTGATATAATTCCATAAACCATGATTGGCTTCAATGTTTAAATAGACCATTTCTTTTATATGAAAAATTTCGTTTGCAATATAGTAAACAACATATCCAAGCGGCTTGTGCTCCTTACTGTAGTAGACTGCGGCAATAATATCTTCATTATCCCAACGCCAGTATTCTTCCCATGCAAGATTGTCGCGAATGAGCGCGCCGTGTCTTTGCAGTGCAAAGTAGGAATGCACATTATGATAATCTTCAGAGTCCAGACTGACCCGTTCTACCATACCGTCTACCGGCACCGCTTTGGGAAGCTGTGTATCTTTTACGACAAAGGTAAGTTTATCCGACACAATTTCCCATCCCATTTTGCGATAAAAAGGAATGGAATAGGGATAGAGAAAGGAAATCAGCATCCCGTTCTGATGTATGTAATCCAAAGCGCGTTTCATAAGTGAATGAATCAGCCCTCTGCCGGTATATTCCGGATAAGTGGCAACACCGGTAATGCCGCCCATATCCATAATTTCATCCAGAATATTGACTTTCATCGGATAGACAACAATCATAGATGCAAGTTTTTCCTGATAAAACCAGCCTAAAACATAAGCCTCTTTTAATATCGGGCTTTTCGCAGATTTGATTTCATCCTGTTCCCAGCCGGTTTGAAAAAGGTCATAGGAAGTAACCTGAAAAGCGTATTGCAGCAACGCGTTGAACTGCTCCAAGTCGCTTTCTTCCAATTCCCTCATTTTAAAATTCCCGTTTTCTTCTAAATAAGTATGAGTTTGTATTTCTTTCATAAAAATCTCCTGTATCTAGCTGCCTTATTGCGTAAAGTATTTTGCATATTTACCATTGTCCGCATCAAAGTAACAAAAACCGATAATGCCGCGTCCGGTGTGTGCACCGATTGCACAGCCGACTGTGGAAATCAGGAAGGATTTGGGATGGAAGGCGTCTTCGACCATTGTTTTGACAAAGGCAAGAGACGTGGGGTCTTCCCCGTGACAGAGTGCAACCGTTTGGTTTTCCGGCTGAAATATGTTTTCCTTTGCATATTCAATCAGATAGCGCAGGGATTTTTTGCGGCCGCGGACTGTTTTGACAACGGATAACGCACCGTTTTTATCGACTTCCAGAACAGGTTTCATATCCAACGTTTCAGCGATTGTGCCTTTAAACTTGGTAAGGCGGCCTCCTTTAATGAGGTAAGAAAGTGTCTGAACGGTAAAAACGTGTTTGATGTGTGATATAAAATAATCCGCCGCTTCAATGAGTTCTTCTTTGGAAGCGCCTCTTTCCAGCATAGTAACCAGTTTGGAGACAAGCAGACCGAAGCCGATTGATGCACATTTGGAATCAATAATTGTCAGGTCGAAATCAGGGTAATCTTCCAGTATATTATTTTTGGCGATGTTAGCGGCGTTATAAGTGCCTGCAATGCCGGTTGAGAAGCAAAGATATATAATCGTATCTTTCGCCTGTGCATATGGCATAAATGCATCCGTGAACATGGCAGGATTGATATGATAAGTTTTTACATCGCGTTTGATATCGTCTAAGATATTGTAAAATTCTTCCGTTTGAATCGTTGCACCGTCAAAATAATCTGTGTCATCTATGACAACAGGGGTCGGAATGACGTGAAGCTTATGTTCTTCAATATAGTCTTTTGGTAAATCGCTTGCCGAATCAGTAACGATACGAAGCATAGTATCTCCTCTTTTCATTCTAAATCAAATTCCTCTTTCATCATACGTTATGACGAGAGACTTTTCAAGTGTAAATCCCCGTGACGGGCTGGCTTGTCAAAAGAGGGGTTGTAGTATATAATTGAAAAATAAAAACGTAAGGAGCATGCCATGTTATTTCAGTCTTTTGCATTTATAGTTTTTCTTTTGATAATATGGGTATGTTATTGGAAAATGCCGCCGCGTTACAGATGGTGTCTGATGCTGGCAGCGGGATGTTTTTATTATTCTTTATGGAATGCAAAATATACTGTGTTAGTTTTTGCAACAGCTGTTTTTTCTTATACGATGGCACATTGTATAGAAAAAGAGCAGGGACGTAGAAGAAAAATATTTTTTGCAGCAGATATTATTTTTGAACTGGTCATTTTATTTATCTTTAAATATCTTGGATTTTTTGAGGAAATATATAATGATATTATATCTTTGCTTGGAAGTTCTGCGCAGATTTCTATT
>CAMWMM010000668.1 GCA_947175285.1 uncultured Lachnospiraceae bacterium | reverse complement strand
TTTTGCGTGAATTAAAAAGAAACGGTTCGCCCATGCCGGAGTTTGAAACGGATGCGGACAGAACTTATATGATTACTACTATAAAAATCCATAAGGACTTTGAGTTTGAAAAAGAAAACTTCGGTCAAAAAAATGACCGTAGTTTGACCGAAGTTTTGACCGAAGTTTTGACAAAGAAGAATTATGAAAAAGTTTTACCTATTATAAAATATTTGGATAAAAACGGAAAAATAACACCACAAGTTGCTGAAATGGTAATTAGAAAATCGAAATCAACTACTTACAGATATTTGACTATGCTTGTAGGAACCGGATATGTTGAAGTAAGTGGTAATACAAATAACGCTGTTTACAAGGTAGTGCTATAGTAAAGCTGTTGCTCTGATAATTCATACAAGTATGCTATTAGAGAGACATCTGATGAGAAAATCGCACAGCTTCAAATTGCATTAGATAACCCCAAGACAAAAGAATAGGATTTTTTGTCAAACTTCGCTCAAAAAGATGAGCGAAGTTTGACCGAAGTTTTGACATAAAAGATTATAATAAAGCAAGTCAATTGTTTACTATGAACATAGAGGAAAAAACGGCGATAAAAAGGAAACGAAAAAGAGGACCATATAACTATGACAAAAACTCCCGCAAAAAAAAGAATATATGTATGCCACACGTACTATCATGTCTATGTGGCATGTCTGAAAGAACTGAACCTGCCGGATAAAGAACGCGGAGGAGCGGATTTGGTACTCAGTACGATGTCGAATAATTTCGGCAATCTGAAAGACAGAGCCGGGCGCTGCGGTCTGTTTAACGAAGTATTTATGTTTGATGAAAAAGAGGACGTTTTTTTCCCGCAGCTTCAGAAATATCATAAGGACAGAGGAAACATAGTTTTTAATATGTTCGCTCGTATCAAATATACGAAAATGCTTGGAAAACTGCAGGAGCCGTATGTGCCGGTGGATTTTAAAACCTATCAGGATATTTATGTTTTCTGCGATTCGGACCCAATCGGTTATTATTTAAGCTATCGGAAAATTTATTATCATGCACTGGAGGACGGATTAAACTGTATTCAATATTATGATACGGCGCGTTATGACAATAAAGGGCACTTTGCACTTAAAGCATGGATGTCGGCGCATAATCTGATTTTCATTCAAAACGGCTATGGTAAGTATTGTCTGGATATGGAAATTAATGATAAAAGCGTTGTTCCTTATCCGTGTGATAAATATATTGAAAAGCCGCGGGCAGAACTTGTGGAGCATTTGTCGGAAAAAGACAAGGATATTCTGATTCATCTTTTTATCGAAAATATGGACGAGCTGCAGCAGAAACTTGACTGCGGCGCCGAAGATAAAATACTGGTGCTTTCGGAACCGCTTTGCAGTCTTGATGTCAGAAAGCAGATTTTCACGGATATTATCAAAGAGTATGGAGAAATTGACGGAAAGAAAGGACAGATATTAATAAAACCGCATCCGCGGGATGTTCTTGATTATACAAAAGAATTTTCGGAGCATATTGTACTAAGCGGTATGTTTCCAATGGAAATCTTAAACTTTATTCCAGGGCTTGCTTTTAAGAGAGTGATTTCCGTATTGACCGTACCAAATGGAATCCGGTTTGCGGACGAGATTTTATTTTTGGGAGAAGATTTTCTGGATAAGTACGAAGAACCGGAACTGCATAGGCAGAATGAGCATCTTTGACTAATGGAAAGACCTGTGGTAAAATATGTAATCTTCTATCATAATAAGGAAGAGAGCGGAATAGGTAAACTTACAGGCTGAGAATGGAGCACGGTCATAGAAATGAAGAAAATATATAAGAAATTAATGGTTCTGCTGGATAAAAAGCAGAAAAGAAAAATGATGTTTTTAATATTTATCATGCTGATTGGAGCGGTATTGGAAACGCTTGGCGTATCGTCTATTCTGCCTGTTATGAATGTCGTTTTGGAAGAAAATGCCATAGAGAACCATGCTTATCTGCAGTTTATCTGTCAGGTCTTTCAGATTGATAATACAAAGGATTTGATGATTCTTGTCATGTCGGGTCTTATTATCATATTTGCCGTAAAAAATGTTTTCCTGTTTTTCCAGCAGAAAGTGCAGCTTAAGTTTGTATATACCAATCAATTTGCAACATCCAGAAGAATGATGATTAATTTTATGCAGCGTCCTTATGAATATTATTTGAATGCGGATACATCGGTTATCCAGAGAAGCATTACTTCGGACGTGAATAATATGTACGGATTGATTTTAGCTTTGTTACAGTTAAGCAGTGAATGTATTGTTTTTGTATGTCTGGCGGCAATCAGTCTTGTTACGGATGTCTGGATGAGTATTACCGTTACGCTGTTGCTGCTTGTTGTTTTATTTGTCATTAAATGCATTTTAAAGCCGATTATGAAGAGGGCGGGAGAGGAAAATCAGGATTATTACAGCGGTTTATATAAATGGATTGACCAATCCGTGATGGGGATTAAAGAAATTAAAATTGCCTGCCGGGAAAATTATTTTATCAATGAATATTCCAAATGCGGCGCCGGTTATGTCAGCGCTGTGCAAAGATATAATTTATATAATGCAACGCCAAG
>CAMWMM010000667.1 GCA_947175285.1 uncultured Lachnospiraceae bacterium | reverse complement strand
ACACAGATTAATTTCATACCGTTTTGTTCCGCACAGGTAACAAGAGTTTGTCTTGATATGTCCGTATAGCCGGTTTTTCCGCCTATAATACCATTATAGGCAATATCGCCATTGATTAATTGATGTTTATTTTTCGTATAAAAATCATCCGGCTGTGTGGCGGTCGGCTCAAAATGATAACGCGGCGTATTACTGATTTTGCAAAGCATCTCATTTTGAAAGAAAGCCTTGGCAATGAGAGCAAGGTCGTAGGCGGAAGTATAGTGGTCGTCATCATGAAGACCGTTTGTGTTTGTAAAATGTGAATCCGCACATCCGAGTTCCTCTGCACGCGTATTCATTAAAACAACGAAATCATCAATAGAGCCGCTGACATACTCCGCAGTAGCATTTGCTACTTCGTTTGCAGAAGCTACCATAATACCATAAAGACATTCTTCCAATGTAATGGATTCTCCAACATCCATTCCCATATTAGAGCCGTCGCCGGGAACGCTGAAGACCGCATCATGACTGAAAGAAACCATATCATCTAAATCGCCGTTTTCCATAGCGATTAAGGAAGTCAGAATTTTAGTTGTACTTGCAGGGTATAATTTTTCATGGATGTTTTTTTCATAAAGAATAACACCGGTATTGGCTTCCATCAAAATAGCGGCTTGTGCGCCTATTTGCGGACCGATGGGCCAGTTTTCTATTTCATTGGATTGTATGGGAAGCAGTTTTCTTGCTTCAGCTTCCGCTGCCAGTTCTTCTAATGTCGCATACGCTGTCAGTTCATAATTATGAAAAAGACAGGTAATTAGAAAAACAGTAAGAAAACAAAGCGCTTTTGTTTTTCTTTTCTTAATAAAAAACATAAATAATTCGAACCTTTCTATCAGGAAAGCAGTAATCTTTATTTTAAGAAATATACTTTACTATCATACACTATTTTGTGGGAAAACTAAATATTTTTTACTTGATTTTTTTATGACTTTTTATAACAATATAGAAAAAGGCAGGGTTCATTATGAGATTACGAAATGTTGCGGGTTCAAGGGAAGCAATTGCTGCAAGCCGGTTCGTTGTACAGAATCCGAAAGAAGAAAAAAAACACTGGCGGAAGTTATTTGGGAATACAAATCCGATACATATTGAAATTGGAATGGGAAAAGGACGCTTTATCATGGAAATGGCTAAACGCCATCCTGGAATAAATTATATCGGCATAGAAAAGTATTCCAGTGTTTTAATACGGGGAATTCAGAAAATGGAAACGGAAGAACTTCCCAATCTTTATTTTATCCGTATGGATGCGGAAGAGATTACAGAAGTATTCGGACAGGCTGAGGTAGATAAAATTTATTTAAATTTCTCTGATCCATGGCCGAAAGACAGACATGCCAAAAGAAGACTTCCGTCCCGCGAATTTTTAAACAGATATAGAGAAATACTGTCCGCAGAGGGAAATCTTGAATTTAAGACAGATAACCGGGAATTATTTACATTTGCTCTGGAGGAGCTTGAGCCCGCCGGATGGCATTTGGAGCAGGTAACTTATGACCTGCATCACGACATGACTATGATGAAAGATAATGTGATGACAGAATATGAAGAAAGATTTTCCGCAAAAGGAAATCCTATTTATAAGTATATCATTAAGTATATCATAAAATAGAAAATAATATAAATCTGTCGTTTTCCTTTAAAAATTGACATGATTTACAACTAAAGTAGCAGTTTGGTAACGTTTTGTAAAGTAAAATAAAATCTGTAAAAGGGGAATATTTATACTCAGGAAAGAAAATATTCACTGATGGAAACATCATTCGAGTATCAGAGAAATTTTATTTAAGATACAGTGGCAGAAAAACATTCTTTTCTTTCCTGACAGTTGAAAGGGGGATGGAATATACTCCCTTTTAATTGTCTCATAGTATTTGGAAAAGATGAAGCGCAGGCTGTTTGCTTGCGCTTTTAAAAAATGCGCCCATTATGGACACATTCAAATCGGGGTGACGTGATTCGAACACGCGGCCTCTACGTCCCGAACGTAGCGCTCTACCAAGCTGAGCCACACCCCGTAATTCATACGACAATAAAGATAATACAATATTTTATACCCGTTTGTCAATATTTGATATGAAAAGAGTTAAAATTAAAATTTAAACTCAGTTAAAATTAAAATTTAATTTTGAAAAAAAGAGAAATGAGATTGTATTTGAAAGAAAATACAGATATACTAAACTGGAAGGAAGGGGTGTAATAATATGATAAGAAAGAATTTGAAAAATAGTGTTGTGAACGATAAAAAAATAGAAAAAGAAATTGAAAAATTATTAAAGAAACTGACATTGGATGAAAAAATTGCCATGATACATGCTGCCGGACTGTTTAAAACGGGAGCAGTGGAAAGATTGGATATTCCCTCATTAAAATGTTCTGACGGTCCAATGGGTGTCAGATGCGAATTTTATAATGAAAGGTGGATTCCGGCAGGAAACAATGACGATAATGTAACATATCTGCCGAGCAATAGTGCGCTTGCTTCTACTTGGAATCAGGAACTTGCAAAACAATCCGGACATGTTTTGGGAGAAGAAGCCAGAGGACGCGGTAAGGATGTTAT
>CAMWMM010000666.1 GCA_947175285.1 uncultured Lachnospiraceae bacterium | reverse complement strand
TAACGGTTCCCACCGTGGAACGCGGATTCCGGTTCGTTGATTTCTGGTCTATCGATATTGCCGGAGAAAGCCCCTCTATTTTCTCTACATTCGGTTTCTCCATCTGGCCTAAAAACTGTCTGGCATAAGAGGATAGAGATTCCATATACCGTCTCTGCCCCTCCGCATAAATCGTATCAAACGCCAAAGACGACTTTCCGGAACCGGAGAGTCCGGTTAAAACAACAAATTCATTTCTTGGAATATCTACATCAAGGCTTTTCAGGTTGTGCTCATTGGCGCCTCTGATTTTAATATATTCTCTCGGTCTCATCTTTACTGTGTCTGTCATTTGTCGTTATACCCCTTTCTCTAAGTCCCTTAACATTTTCTTCAAGTTCACCATCTGGTCTCGCAAGTCTGCCGCTGCTTCGAAATTCAAATCCGCCGCCGCTTTCTTCATCTTCTTTTCCACATCCTTAATTAATTTCTCTAACTCCTGAATATTCATGGATTCAGGGTCTTTCTCAAAGCGCACTTCCTCTTTTGCAATCACTTTGGAAATACTGATTAAGTCACGAACCGCTTTTTTAATCGACTGCGGCGTGATATGATTCTCTTCATTATATTTCTGCTGAATCTCACGCCTTCGGTTTGTTTCGGTTATCGCATTTTTCATGGAATCAGTCATCTGGTCGGCATACATAATTACATGTCCGTCTACATTTCTTGCCGCACGTCCAATTGTCTGTATTAAAGAAGTTTCCGAACGCAGAAATCCCTCTTTATCCGCATCCAGAATCGCTACAAGCGAAATCTCAGGAATATCCAATCCCTCACGCAGCAGGTTAATACCGACTAACACATCGAATACATCCAGACGCATATCACGGATAATCTCAGCACGTTCTAATGTGTCAATATCCGAGTGCAGATATTTCACACGGATTCCCACATCGTTCATATACTCTGTCAAGTCCTCCGCCATACGCTTTGTCAATGTCGTAACCAACACTTTATGCTTTTTCTCAACTTCCTTATTTACTTCCGCAATCAAGTCATCAATCTGTCCCTCTACAGGCCGCACATCCACTTCCGGATCAAGCAGCCCTGTCGGACGGATAATCTGCTCTGCGCGCAGCAGTTCATGCTCCGCTTCATAATCAGACGGCGTTGCCGATACAAACAGCATCTGGTCGATATGCTGCTCAAATTCCTCAAAATTGAGCGGCCGGTTATCAAGCGCTGACGGCAGCCGGAATCCGTACTCCACTAATGTGGTTTTCCGCGAACGATCCCCTGCATACATACCCCGAATCTGCGGTACTGTCATATGGGATTCATCTATAATAATCAGATATTCTCCTTTAAAATAATCCATCAACGTAAACGGCGTTGCCCCCGGCGCCATACCGTTTAAATGTCTCGAATAATTCTCAACCCCGGAACAAAAGCCTGTCTCACGCATCATCTCAATATCAAAATTCGTACGTTCCGAAATCCGCTGTGCCTCTAACAGTTTGTCCTCGCCCTTAAAATATTTTATCTGTTCCTCTAATTCCATTTCAATGTTTTTGCATGCCGCATTGATTTTCTCCTGCGGTACAACATAATGGGACGCCGGGAAAATGGCAATATGCTCCAATGTTGCATGCACCTGCCCGGTCAGCGGGTCAACCTGCGCAATCCTGTCTATCTCATCTCCGAAAAATTCAATACGAATCAGATAGTCGCCGCCCTCCGCCGGATATACTTCCAGCACATCCCCGCGTACCCGAAAACAACTGCGCTCCAAATCCATATCGTTTCTGTCATATTGTATATCAATCAATTCTCTGATAACCTGATCCCTGTCTTTCGTCATACCCGGACGCAGCGAAACGATCATTCCCGTATAATCATCCGGACTTCCCAAGCCGTAAATGCAGGAAACGCTGGCAATGACAACAACATCCTTTCTCTCCGCCAAAGATGCGGTTGCGGATAACCGAAGCTTATCAATTTCATCATTAATGGAGGAATCTTTCGCAATATAAGTATCCGTAGACGGCACATACGCCTCCGGCTGGTAATAATCATAATAGGAGACAAAATATTCTACCGCATTATGCGGAAAAAACTCTTTAAATTCGCCATATAGCTGGGCTGCCAGCGTTTTATTGTGCGCTATGACAAGTGTCGGTTTATTTAATTGCTGAATAATATTCGCCATTGTGAACGTCTTTCCGGAGCCGGTCACACCAAGCAGCGTCTGGAATTGATTACCGTTCTGAAAGCCCTTTACCAGTTCTTCAACTGCCTGCGGCTGGTCGCCGGTGGGTTTGTATGGCGATACTAATTCAAAGTGATCCATAAAATATCCTTTCATTTGAGCTATTTACATTTTGGAAACAGTTTTTCTCGAACATACATTCTATATTAGTATACCACAAAAAAAAGAAAAGTATAGAGGAAATTACTTTTTCTATACTTTTCTTATAAAAATCTTTTTTCGGTTTCATTCATAATCTCATTATAATATTCAAATGCAATATTAATATTACAGGTGTTTTCACCTAATCTGATTCATCACTTTACCAATACCGTCATGGAATACAAGATCTGCCTTACCCTCCATCTTCGTTTTGCCTTTATTGATG
>CAMWMM010000665.1 GCA_947175285.1 uncultured Lachnospiraceae bacterium | reverse complement strand
ATTTTAATCCTTCTCTGATAGAAGATTCATCATCTGCGATAAATAAAGTTTCCATATCCGTGTTTCATCCGTTTTCTATAACTATATTTGTTATCGTAACACGGATTTCGGATTCGTGCAAGATGGGATAATATGAGGAGTGATACGTTAATTATTGATTTCTGCAACAGCCGCTCTGCGCTGTGCACTCTGCGCTTTTACGTTCTGTATATCCTGTGCAAGTACCTGTTCATATCCCAGACTTTTTGCGGCAATCTGCATTTCTTTCTGTAAAGAATAAAATGTTTCTTCATCTTTGGCAAAGACCATTTTCCAGGAATAAGCTACGATGACATTTTGGCATTGATGGCGCAGGGTAGAGATTTCCAAAGTCTCTGCAGGGGCGCGGTAGAGAATGCCGGGGCAGACAATATAGCATCCGTGCTTCAGCAGGTAATCGAGGGAAGTTTCCGCCTGCATATTTTCCTGCCATATCACGTTAAGCGCGGTGGTATATTGCAGTTTATAGGAGTCCCAGAGCGTATAAAAGTACGGATAACCGTTAGGCGCCGTGTCAATTAATGAAATGCTGTTAAAATTTAACATGGAATTACCTGCGTTCCAGTTTCCTCCGCCCCATTCTTCCGGAACTACGGGATTTTCATTGGATAATGCCTGTAGACCGTATTCGGTGAGGCAGGGACCGTTTTCCGTCATTTCCCATGTAAGACCTTCGGGACCGGCAGTTCCTGTTACAGGTTGTGAACTGTTGGCATAAATTCCCTCGGGAGAATAGAGCCAGTCTATAAAATCAGCAAGCCGCTCAGGGTCCTTGGCGCCGGAGCCTATGGCAATCACTTTACTCGAATCACCTGCAGGCATACAGCCTTTGAGCATAATTTCCATATCGTCAATCGGTACGAACATAAAGCCACTGCCGTTTTCTTTATGTTCTACAGTATTATAGGCTGATTTGCCAAGCCATGGCCAGGGTGAAAAAAGTATGCCGCCGTTTGCACATTTTTCATACACATCCGTATAACTATGATTGGGTGATTCGGGGTCTACCAGTCCCATCTGGTTAGCGTCAAAATAAAATTTTAAAATCCTTTGATAGATGGAATTCTCGTCTAGAATATCCTGATAATCGGAGTCATCGACCTTATACAAAATAAAGCCGTATTCTTCGTAGCCGTAAAAGCAGGCAGGCTGCTTTGCCGCATTCATCATATTACCGTCCCAGTCTTTAAAGAAGCTGAAAGCATATACGGACTCACCTGTTTCACTGACAGGTGAAAGTTCCTGCATTTTTTGTAAAACAGGAAGCAGGTCTTCCAGGGTTTTCATTTCCGGTGAACCAACGGCAGTGTATAAGTCATAGCGCATATACGGAGCAAAAATCGGTTCTTCATTTTCGCTGTGCACCATACAGTTATTGGAAGATATTTCAGAGGGGATGGCATAAATTGCCGTGTCAGAAACCGGTGCATTCAGAGCGCGGATGGCAGATTCGTACTGCATGATATCCTTATCTTTTATGTATTCGCTCATATCAATGATAAGCCCTGCGGTGACAAGCTCCCGTAAGTTGCTGTTGCCGTCGCAGATAATCAGGTCGCCGAGTTCTCCGGCTGCAACGCGTGTCTGATACATGGTATTTCCGCCGCCGGTAGTATTGGGTGCAATAATATTCAATTTCATATTGAATTTATCTTCTACGATTTTTGCGAACCATCCGGACTGGATACCCTGCTTATTGGCAAGGGAATCGAATACATCTATGGTAAGCGCTTCTTTATATGAAGATGTTTTTTTATGAGCAGGCGAAATGACGGCACAGCACATGAGAGAAGCCGTCAGACATAAAAGGATAAAGACTGCGATAAAGCGTTGGTATCGTGTTGTCATAGGAAGAAAATCCTTTCTGCTGTATTTTAAACCAGTATAACGTATGGACAGAAAAGACACTACTTTATAAATTGCTGATTTATTACCTGCTTTTTTAGTTCTGATTATGGTAAAATAACCGTAAACCTAATGAAGATGAGAAAGGAAAAGGATTATGCAGGAAAAGAAAAATACACCGTTTTGGGATGTGTCGCTGTCTGTAGAAGAGAGGTTGGACTGGCTTCTTTCGCAGATGACGATAGATGAGAAGTTAAGCTGCCTTGCGACAAAAGTTTCCTCTTTGGAACGTCTGGGTATTCCAGCGATGTCGGTAGGAGGAGAGGCAGCGCATGGCGTGGAGGCAAGAAATGACCAGAATGAACTGGGAGAGGCGGAAGTAACGACTTCTTTTCCGCAGCCTATCGGGATGAGCGCAACATGGGATACGGAAATAATCAAAGAGGCAGGTGCGGTAACGGGAACGGAAGCGCGTGTAATCTATCACCGCCATCCGGACAGAGGACTGAGCAGATGGGCGCCTACGGTGGATTTGGAACGTGACCCGCGGTGGGGCAGAACCGAGGAAGGGTACGGAGAAGACCCGTTTCTTATAGGAGAGATGGCGGGCGCTTATATTCGGGGAATGCAGGGAGACCACCCATATTACTTGAGGATTGCGGCAACTTTAAAGCATTTTTACGGTAATAATACGGAGATAGGAAGAGGATGGAAAAGCGCTTCCATTGATGCACGCAA
>CAMWMM010000664.1 GCA_947175285.1 uncultured Lachnospiraceae bacterium | reverse complement strand
ATACGATATCATCCTCGTTCTCGTGGGCTCGTTGATTTTTATAAGAGACAGCATCATATTTATCCCTTGTTCACCATTAAACATATGATAAGGACTAGCTAACGTTTGACGAATATTATCCATCCACAAATCAACTCCCGCTGAATATGGGCTCAATACTCTGGAAACATTTACTTCAAAAGAATCTGTTTCAAAATCATAACTAGTCGGAAGATTTTCCCATTCAGGATTTAACTTCATACAACAATAACATGTTCCTTTTCCCCCCGCAATTGCAGATAACATATTTTTCACTATCTCTTCTTCCGAAGCATTCACACTCAATTCCGGAATCAAAGATTTCAAATCCCTTCCTTCCATATATTTACAATTTCCAAAGCTGACTATATTCAAACCAGCTTTCTCATGCCTCAATCCCCCCACAGCATCCTTAACCGTTGCTGGAGTGTACTCGCCGAATGCCGCCCTTGTTTCAGACACCACCTGCAGTTTTGACATTTTTGCTATGCTATCTTCATCAGGTTCGCTTGGTATGTTCACGCCATTATATTTAACCATCTGTTTGCCTTCAAGATGCATGGTACATCTAAGCGGGGCACCATGTACTAGATACTCACCATCATTGTCTGCCAGATCATTCATGAAACTGAAATATTCTTCTTTCATTTTTTCGGTATCAATATCATTATTCTCCGCTACCACTTTTGCCTGCCCATCTATCTCATTGCCAAAATTCTCAAGATAGCTTTTTTCTGCCTCATTTAAATATTCACTGCCCGGTTTATTTTCATAATTCCAACTCATATCTTTACTCCTATTCTTAATCTGCATCATATCATCGCAAAATCCATTGGCTACAATATATATCGTTCTCCCCCACACTCCCTACTGTATCCTAAACTCCCCGCCAGTGAAGTAAATATCATCACTTAACGTCATGGTCGTTCCGCCCTGTTTTACCTGTACTTTATCATCCGCCGCAATTAACAGGGAGGCAGCAGAACTTGATATCGTAAGGTTGTTATCCGCCTGTATGAAAATATCCTTATCGCTTGCAATCGTGATACCCTCACTGTCATTGAGTTCAACCATCATTCCGTTATTGTTTGTCATCAGAATAGAGTCCGGTGTAAATAATATCTCTTTGCCGTATTTGGTTTTCAGAGATTTATAGTCAGGGTTTTGTCTGGCGCTGTCAGTTTCTTTATGTACTGCACTGAGGATAAAGCTGTTCTCTGACTTATCAGGGACATAGAAGCGCACACTGTCACCGATTTCCGGCATGCAGTACCAGCCTGTACCATCTGCGGAAGAATATACGGTAGAATATAAAAACCATTTCTTCCCATCTGCTGCCTTCCATTCATCCTGCATAATCTCTACCTGCACTTTGTCCTTGTTTACATCAGTAATTACCGCATCAAAAGAACATCCCTGCTGTGCTTTGTTTTCTATCGGTAATACCTTCAAGGCTTCTTTTGTCCGCAGGAAATAGGCATGACTGCATTCCGCACCCTGATAGGAAGTCTGTATTTTGCAGATAAAATATTCTTTTCCGTTATATGAAACCGCATCCCCTAACTGAAAAATCTCTCTGCTTTCAATTACCAATTCCACCATATCACCGCTCTGCAGGGAAGTCATTCCGTTGCGGGCTTTTTCCATATACTCACTAAAATCCAGTTTTGTCTGTATTTTATCTGTTTCCATTTCTCTTTTCGTACCTTCCGGCAGACCAATTGTATATCTTACTCCTTTTTTCAAAGCATCAGGCACAAGATATAAGCCTGTCCTTCCCGCCAGACGTATAAAGGACTTGTCTGTCCGGATATGCTACTATCTGTTCTGCTTCGTTTTTTGTTAAAGTGTCATTTTTGTTTTCAGGCTCTGCCCTTGGCTGCCTGTTTTTTTCTCCACACTGTAAACCTCCGTAACATCTTACGGCGTTTTCTCCGCTTTCTCTTTTATCCTTATCGCACCCTCACAGCGTTTTCCTTCGACTGTCATTTCCACCCTGACATAATCTCCGTACGGTTCCTCTATCCAGTCAAATACAGGCTCTATCAGACAATTTCCATCTAATCTCACCAGTCCGTATTTTCTCTTGGTCATAAGATCATCCGTAAAGACATACGCTGGTATAGCTTTGTATTTTGAATCATAAACATAATCACTTATAAAAAAATAAGATTCAAAGACTTCCTCTCCGTTCTCATTTATGATAGTCGGAATATCACGAAGGACAAATGCTAAACCATCATGGAATTCGCTAGCATACTCACGAAAAGACGTGCCGCCATAACATGGAAACCAATCTATCACTATCGCATTTTCAGGATTGATATACGCCCATGCTTTTAAACCATCTTGATAATAATTATCCTGTTCTACAGGCGCTTTTCCCTCACTGAAACTGCCGACATCATCGTACATCAGCTCAATAACAGTCTGACCTATTTGGTCAATATATCCCCATTTCCCATCTTTTTCAACCGCCGCAAGTCCTTCGCTGTAATCCTTCACTTTATCATATTGGCTGGGAACTATCACCTTTCCATCACTATCAATTAATCCCCGGCCTTTCTCATTTTTGACAGCAGAATATCCTTCCTGAAAGGTATTTACTTCCTC
>CAMWMM010000663.1 GCA_947175285.1 uncultured Lachnospiraceae bacterium | reverse complement strand
ATCTACTTTTTCGCAATAGGAAAGGGCATTTTCACTATTGTTCATATGCTTTTCTTAGACAAGTAATAAAGTAGTAAATGGGATTATTTTTAGGAATAAAGAATTTTTCATAAGACATACTATTATTAAATTGAAACACAATATAAAATTATATGATCTCTCGGAATCTTGAGTGATTATGCCAGCGAAACTCTGGCATTGTACTTTGAAAAGTAAATATTATGTGTGGAACGAAAAAAATGCATGAGAAATAAACATAGCTTCCACTATGTTTCAAAAAGTGGTATTATAGTCCATAGGATTATGCTGTATTCAAAATCAACTTTCTCAGGGGAGATTCGAATGGCAAATCCCATGCATCCAGATGCTGTAACATCAGGATGTGATAGAGGCGGCAGTACCACATCTTAGTAGAGCGGTGCCTGCCGTCTTCTAATTTAAAATCTAATTTCTCACGTTTATTGGAACGTTCCGCAGATGTTCTTGCATTGTATTCCAGCTTCCATTGCTTACTGCTTCTTGGTGGGATATTAAATAATCTTGGATTGTCGTTCATAACTAAATGAACCGTGCGCCCATATTTGGCATTAGAGCAGGGATTTTCGCAGGTACAGGAAATAGAACTGTTTTTCCTGCTGATTTTAGGACACTTAAATTTGGCTCTTCCTTTAGCAGCTTCGACACCATCGCGCCGCATACGACAACCGGCCGGACAGAGGGGAACACCATCTGTATCAATGGTAAAGTCGTTTTTGTAAACAGGTGGTCTGCCACCTTTGCCGTTAAGATCTATAAAAGGTGTTATATTTTCACGTTTACAGTATTGATAATAAGGCATTGCATCATGTGCAGAATCCAAAAGAAGTTTTGATACTTTGTAATCAGGAAGAAAAGATTTCATTCTAAAGAAAGCGTGCAGAAAGCCATGGGAATCATGTTTGGATGCACAGGAAAAATGTGGAAACACAGGTAAGTCACTTTGTGAATCTACAAGCATATATAAATCATATCCGTGATAAAAACAGTTGCGGGAAGAATCCCAGCCGATGTCACAATCAGGCTGAGAAAAATAACGGTTGCACCTGCAATCGGTAATGCCTTTCTCTTTGCAGTCGCAAATACGTTTTTTACGCTCTCTGCGTGATGTTACAACCGGAGTTCCATCACCTGCTAAAGCAAGCGAATCAGGGTGAATAAGGTTATTTGAAACAGAAACATCGAGAAACTCTTTCCTGTAGATTTTAAGCAGGGAAGCATAAGGCTGGTTATCAAGATGAAATACAGTGTTTTCGAGCTGTGGAAGCAACTCTGCAACCGTGACTTTCTCTATGGAATCTGCTTTGGTGCCTTTAGATTCAGGCTTTTTAACCTTTGATTTCACAGGATGAATATGAGGAGACAGATGATTATCATCAGAATCCCATAAGCGTTTCATAAAGTCGTAAAAGGTGCCGACACCCGGAGTATCACCTACTGCGAAGCCACTAAGTATAGCAAAGAGTGGATTTATTTTAAGCTGGGCAGCCCATTCAGTTAAGGAAGTAACCTTAAAGTCAATAGATAATAAATAGGAACGCTGCATGCAGGAAGGAGTTCTTGGGGCAGGACCGAACTTTGAATATTTATCAGCCATAAATTTGTCTGTGAAAGATAAATCAAGGTTCCAAAAACGTTCAATGATATCCCATGTAGAATGAGCAAGGGCATCCGGATTAGGATAATATTTACGAAGATTAGTAACGACAAAGTTTTGGTAGTCAGCATGACTGCCACAGTTAACAGGTAACATAAAAATCGCCTCCATATCGAAAAATGATTACCGCCGCAAGCGGACGGTTTTTATTAATCAATAGGCGCAAAGCGCCGCATTTTTTGAGACGTTTGTCAAGCGTTTTTGGCAAAAAAAGTGGGGGATTTTATAAAAAAGGAATCTGAAAGCCTTAAAAATACTAGCTTAGAGATTCCGAGAGATTATTTATTACTAAACGGAGGATAAGGAAGTACTTATGAAAAGTATCGGAAAAATGATGTTGCGCTTAATGATAACCTGCATGATTTTTGGGATGGCAAATATTTATTCACTTATCGGTATGGTAGGAAAACTTTGGCTGATACCGGTGTTATTGTTTGGATTTTTTATAATTAACATAGTTCCTTCCGTATTTAATATGGGCTTACAGACACCCAGACTGCGTGTCTGTGGTAATGGGTGTGAACTTCTTTGTTTATTTTTACTCTCCGTTGCAGTATCGGTCGTATACTCTGTTATGGGTTTTGCCGGTTGTTTTCCGGCAGGTTCTGTCATGGAAAACTCTAAAATGTGGCTTGTCAATACACTGATTGTCTTTATTGTGAAGCAATTGTGTTTTGGAACGGTATGATCCGCATATATATGACTTCCGGGCAATTAGGAGTCCGGATGCGGGTTATTGGAATTATATGCGGATGGATACCCATTGTAAATCTGATAGTTCTTGGAATGATAATCCATACGGTATCGGATGAAGTTGCATTTGAAAATGATAAAATATTGCTGGATAAAAGCCGCAAGGATTTACAGATTTGTAAAACACAATACCCGATTATGCTGGTACATGGTGTCTTTTTTAGGGATTTCCGCTATCTGAATTAC
>CAMWMM010000662.1 GCA_947175285.1 uncultured Lachnospiraceae bacterium | reverse complement strand
CCACCACATATTCACACTGTCTTCATGAATCTGACGGTATGTTTCCTTATTAATTCCAATTCTGTTATAATTCTTGACAATCTGTTCTCCCATAATGGATTCTACCAGAAACGCAGTCCTGTTAGAATTTTTCGCCCTGTGGATTGTATACATTTTCCTTAAGTAAGAACGCAGACAGAAAATAATAGCCATCATAGGCAGCACTGCTGCAAACACAATCAGAGTCAGCATCGGACTCAAAGAAAGCATAAATACGGTTACTACCACCAGTTTAACGATATAAATGGCAAACATCATGACATATTTGGAAAAAAAGTCCGCAAGACCGTTTATGTATTCCGTCACCCTCACTACTATCTTGCCGTCCGGACGATTGTCAAAGTAATCAAAAGAAAGTATCTGCAGCCTCTCGAAAATATCCGTCCGGATTTGGGTAATGATACTAAAGCCCATCCGTCCCATACATCTGGCCTGTATAAAAGTTGACAATATCTCTACAGCCGCAAGCAGTACCAATCCTCCGCCCACCAGCGCCATCTGGCGGTAATCCTCATTCACTACAACCTCATCCGCAATCAGCTTCAACAACCGGGGAGGAAGCAAAGAAACCACTGCCGCTGCCAACATCATACAGCTTACCAGAAAAAGAAGCCGCCTATAAGGAAGGATATACGCAAGCGTCCGCCATAGCTGCCGTATATCAACCTTTTTTTCAATTTTTTCATCCTCAAAAAAAGTATTTCGTTTCGCCATTGCCGTCCTTCTCCGTTTAGAAAAAATTTTTTATGCAAAAGCATCCACAATAACCTTGTCCGCCTGCTGTTCCTGCTGCACCCGGTAGATATGCGCAAAGCTGCCCTCCAGTTCCATCAGTTCCTGAAATGTTCCCCGCTCCGTAATTACACCGTCTTTCATATAGAGAATCTCATCGCAGTCCACTACGGAAGAAAAGCGGTGCGCTGTGATAATCAATGTCTTTTCCTCGAAATGTTCATAAATATTCTTCAGCACTACATGCTCCGTATTCACATCCAGAGCAGATGTAGAGTCATCCAATACAAAAACAGGAGCATTTTTTAAGAACGCTCTGGCAATGGAAATCCGCTGTTTCTGCCCGCCGGATATTCCCAGTCCCCGTTCTCCTACAATTGTTTTGTAACGCTCCGGCATCGCATCAATAAATTTGGCAGCTTCCGCATCAGTGGCTGCCTTTGTTACCATACGTTCATTGATATCTGCCTGACTGAAAGCAATATTAGACTCAATGGTATTGGAAAACAGAAAAACATCTTGAAATACATAAGAATACATCTTCCGTAAATTATCCAGACTGAATTCTTTGATATCATGCCCGCTTATTGTAATCTGCCCGGATGTCAAATCTCTGTTCCGCACCAGAGTTTTCAGCAGCATACTCTTTCCCGAGCCGGTCTCTCCCACGATTCCCAGCTTTTTCCCGTAAGGAATACTGATATTGATATTCTTTAGTATTTCCTGCCCGTCAAGCTCCACACAGACATCCTTTAATTCAATGTCCGGCGTATCATAATGAAGCGTCGCCTCCTTATCATCCGGCACCTGACTTTCCTTTTCCATGAACTGCTTCAGGGCAAGTCCGGCTATAAGCTGCTGCTGCATATTGAAAATATAGTTGTTAATGCCCGTAATATTACTCATAAACCGCATAACATATGTAGAAGAAGCCAAAATATATCCGACCGTCAGCCGTCCCTGCATGACCAGAACTGCCCCTATCATAATCGTACTGATAAAGGCTATCTGCCGAATTGTATTGATAGTCAGGTCAAATTTCGAAGAAAGCCATACCTGCTTTATCCGCGCCTCCAAAAAATTCATATTTGCTCTGCCGAATTTTTCTTTCTCGAGTTCCTCATTATGGAATGAGCGGACAATACGTACTGCGGCAATGTTCTCCTGCGTAACCAGATTCATCTCCGAACTTTTCGCACGGATTTCTTTAAAATTTTCCCGGGCTCTGCGCTTGAAAGTAAGCACCGCCTTCACCAAAAAAGGCATTAAAAGAATCGGAACAAATAAGAAGGAAAAATCAATCATCGTAATCAATATCAGAGTCGTCACCAGCATGAATACCGCATCCCCCAGATACGCCATCATATGGGCAAACAGTTCTTTGAACATAATCGTATCGCTGTTTAATATCTGCAGCAATTCCCCGGAATTATAGTCCGCAATTGTGTCAGAATCCAACTCCATCAATTTTTCATATGTTTTATACCGAAGATCCGTCTCCAGTTTCAAACCAATCCATTCCTGCAGCAAATCACGGATATAAATCAACACAATCCGCAGAAATATCAATATCCCATAAACTGCCGCAATCGCACAAAACAACTGCATGGTACGAGGTTCCCCGAACCGCCCGGACAGAAGAAAGTGGAAAATGCCGCCGCTGTCCTCCCGTACTTCTCCTTTTTGGATGATAAAATCAATTAAAATCCCAGACAAAAGAGGCAAAAGAAGTTCTGCCAGAATCCCTAAAAAACTTAAGGCTTCTGCCAGAATTGCCACAAGCATATTTTTTTTAAAATACTGATATCCGAATCGTAATGTCTCCATATCGTTGCTTTTGCTCCCTATCCCTTGTCGGAAT
>CAMWMM010000661.1 GCA_947175285.1 uncultured Lachnospiraceae bacterium | reverse complement strand
TACCGATGATTTCCTTACCGGCATCTTTCATAATCTCTTCTGCTTCTTCCTGTGCGTCCAACATAGTATGGTCTTTCAAGCGCTCAATTTTAATGGTGCGGATTGACATATCTTCCGCCTCAATATCAATCTGCAAATCCTTCATATTCTTTTGGAAGAAATCTGCTTCATCCGCTATTTCCAAAGCACGTTTCTGATATTCGGTGGGAGAACTTATCTTGCCGCCAAGTTCAATCATTCGCTGCCAGTCTTCTTCCGTCAGACTTATGTTGGTGTATTCTTCCCACACCTCTTTTGAGCCTAACTTTTTACTTATAGCTGCGGCAGCCGAATTCTTTTTCCATAATTGCACCAGTTCCACATCTTTCTGTTCCTGACTGCCTTCTTCTATTCCGTAAAGTTCTTTGATTTCTTCCATGCTGGCATTGCAATTATCCAACTGCTCCCTGTTCTCGGTAAGAGAATTTTTCATCTCCTGAAGATGATTTCTGCGCTCTTTTAAGTCCAAATCAAATTTCTTATCAGCCGCCCATGCGTCAGCAACTACTTTCATTGCTTTTTTCTGCGCACGCTGTTTACGCGTCAAAATAGAATCCATCTTTCCGCCCAACGCATTGATATTAATAGAGCCGTTTTTCATCTGTCCACTGTTTTTTTGATTCCGACCGGCCTCTCTTCGGCTCATGGCATTCGTACTTTGATTCACTGCCAAACTGCGGTCGTTTGCGTCTATTTTTTGTACTGCCATTGCCTCAACCCTCCACTTTCTTATCTACATTCGCACCTTTCAAATCTTCCTCGAGAAGCTTCATGCGCTGCAGCATTGCTTTGATTTGCGCCTTCGCCTCAGAAGCATTGCCAGACGGCAGCACAAGGTCATCCTCTACCGCTTCCAGTAAATCTGCCTGCTCTCTTGCCCTTTGACGCTGCTCTGCTTTTATTTCCTCCGCCTCTTTACTTTCTTCCTGCTTTATTTCAAGCTGCGCCTGCTGTTCCTCTTTCTCCGCTCTCTTTTCTTCGAGTTTTTCCTCCTGTTCTTCTTTCTCTTCCTCTTTTTCTTTTGCTTCTTCCCGCTTCTCTTCCAGAGTTTCGTCAATATGGTCCTGAGCTTCCCCTGCCAGCATGCCGATAATTTCCTTGCCGGCATCCGCCAAAATTTCTTCCGCTTCTTTCTTTGCATCCACCATACCGTGATCTTTCAAGCGCTCCTGCCGGATGGCACGGATTGCTCCATACTCCGCTTTCATTTCATCCTTCGCGTCATCTATATTTTTCTCGAAAACGCTGTTCTCATTGTCGATATTCAGCGCACGCTGCTGATATTCGGTAAGCGGTTTATCGGCAATTTCTGAAAGACGTTCCTGTTCCTCTTCCGTCAAATGTACCATTGTGTCCGGTTTCCCGGCACGCATTGCTTTCTCCATCAGTTCCAAATCTTTCTGTTCCTGACTGTCATCCGATACGCCGTACATTTCTTTTAGTTCTGCCTTATGCGCATTATTCGAGTCTATGATATCCATGTTTTCATCAATATCATCTTTCAGCTCCTGAATATGGTTTCTTCTTTCCTCTAAATTCAAATCAATCTTCTTGTCCGCCGCCCATGCATCGCCGATTATTTTCATCGCTTTATTCTGCGCCCGCTTCTTACGCGTTAAAATCGAATCCAGCTTACCGTTTAACTCGTTCATATTGATAGAGCCGTTTTTGAGCTGCTCCTCATCCTTATTGCCGAGTCTTGCCTCTTTACGGCTCTGCGCGTTTTCATTTTGATGCACTAATAAATTACGCTCATTTGCTCCCGTTACCTGCATTGCCATTGTAATAACCTCCTTGTTTCCTATTAACGGCAAAATCCATTTTGCCTTTTCTATCATTTATATCGGCAATTTCAGCATTTTCTTTATTCCAATGCATTCAATTTATCCACAACTTCCTGTACGTCCGCCATGGAAACGCCGCCTTGGAAGCTGACCGGTCCGCGAAGCGGCATATACTCCATCATCGCCATTGCCATTTCATCGGAAATGGCTTCTGCAGCCGCATCACTTCCGGCATCCTCTCCGCCGCCAAATACATTTTTACCAATCAGCGATTTGGCAATCTCCCACGCTCTGGGGTCTTTCATAACATCTCCTACGGTCGTATCCGTCGTATAATAAAACGGAAGCTTCACGGTAGATTCCACCATAACCGTTTTGGACAGAACAATATCTCTGGAGGATTTACCAATCAAAATATCAAATTCCCCGGTTTCCACATGCCAGTCATGAATCTTTACGCTGTAGTATGCAAACGCTCTCTTATCCAATGTAAAAGTTACGGTTTTTGTTTCGCCGGGCGCCAGTTCCACTTTTGCAAAATCGCGCAGTTCTTTTACCGGACGGATAACCGTGCTCTCCTTATCCGACACATATAACTGTACGACCTCTTTTCCTGCCATATTTCCTGTATTTTTTACGTTGACTGATACGGTCATTGTATCCGTATCTTTCATACTTTCCTTATCCACTTTCAAATCCGAATACTCAAAAGTTGTATAGGAAAGTCCGTATCCAAACGGGAAAAGAACATCCATTTTTTTCTTATCATAATAACGGTAGCCTACAAAAATACCCTCTCTGTACTCTACTACAT
>CAMWMM010000660.1 GCA_947175285.1 uncultured Lachnospiraceae bacterium | reverse complement strand
CAAGCAGTTTGCCGATTTGAAACATACCGTTTTCAATTCCGCTCGGAATTCCGATAGAGAGAATCTTCTTTACCAAATCAAGCGACGGTTTGTACATTTTCATCTCTGTAATCCGAAGCGAATTTCTTCTTGACAGCAGCAGAAGTTTCATAATCAGTCCCGCAACAGCCCTGCTTATCAACGTTGCAACGGCAACACCCAGAACGCCCATATGCAGTCCGAAAACAAACCATGCGTTAAACACTACATTGACTATGTTCATAACAAGGCTTACCAACATGGAAGTTTTGGTATCCTCCTGACAGCGCAGAATCGCCGCTCCTGTATTGTACATACCAAGAAATACAAAGGAAATCCCCGATACCACTAAATAAGTATGCGCCGCCTCCATGACGTCCCGCTCAATTTTACCAAACAGAAAGCCTAATATGGAACGCCCGAAAAAAATACATACAAACATCGTTGCAACGGAAAATGCGCTCATCAGTATTTCCAACTGAGCACAGGATTTTTTCGATATTTCATACTTTTTATTTCCCATATACTGGCTCGTGACAACGATTCCGCCTGCCGCAAATGCCGACATTACCTGAATAATTAAGCGGTTAATATTATCCACCAAGGCAACTCCCGAAACCGCCACCTGTCCGACGGTCGATACCATAAAAGTGTCCACCATTCCTACACTGACTGCCAGTAATTGTTCCAGTATTAAGGGAAGCAGTAATTTCTTTAGTCTGTTTTCTTTCATGTAAAAATATCTCCGAACTTGCAATAAATACATTGCTTTTTATCATAAATTTGACAAAAATTCAACTATATTTTCGCTTATAATATCATACTCATAATTATGTACATAATGCGGACAATCCAATTCTATATACTTTCCGTTATCCACTCCGGAAATATACTCTATCGGTATCTTACGCCATGTCTCTTTATCAAAACCGGTTCCGCCTGACCCATCTGAAATAAATAACAACATTGGAAGTTTAGGAACTCCCCCGCTTTCAACTTTTTTGGCATTTTCTTTCACGGTTGCCGTTTCATTAATCATCGTAACGGTTAGGGTACGGCTGTAAAAGACTGCTCTGTATATTTCTTTTTCTCTATCGGACAGCGTACCATGCCGTATCGCATCACTTTCTGCAATTCCGGGTATCAGGCGGGTAACTCCCATACCCGCAGCCCGGGTTGCAACACGCATAAGCGGTATGTTTATGTTCATGTTATCATAATACTTCGGCACTGCCATATCGAGCCCAATAATCGCCGACACTTCATCAGGATATTTCTGCGCCCAATATAATGCTTCCAGTCCTGACATGGAATGAGGACATAAAACATATGGCGCATTTAACCCTGCCGCTGTCAATGCAGCGCGTGTATTTTCCAATATGGAATCGATATCCCTGCTTGTATCAACAACATCGCTAAACCCATATCCGAATTTTTCTACTACTGCAATCTTATAATCGTCACTCAAAAGAGAGTAAAGAGATTTGAAATCCAGTATCGGACAGCATGTTCCTCCGCCCGACATAAATACAAGTGTTGCTTCTCCTTCTCCCTCAATATAGACACTCATCTTATATCCATCCACTTCTACCATCTGTCCAAGAGGGGAACGCAATGCAGATTCTTTTGCTAAACGGATTCTATGATTTATGTAAACTAACAATAAAAATATGATTATAATGATAATAAAAACTATAATATCTTTCACAATCTTTTTCATAACACTACCTTTCTTGATTATCATTTGACACTTTTGTGAGAAATGCTGCAGCTAAATACTCCGCAATCCCGTCCTCCGGACGTGGACACACCAATTAATATACCCTTTTTCCTGCATCCCTGCAATGCTTTTCATGTCGCCTGTGAAAAGGTTTTATCACTGCGAAGTAATGTTCCGGCCAAATCAAATAAAAGTAGTTTGCAGTTTTCCATGCTGTCACCTCAAATATCTTTTATTTAAGCAGTTCTTCCAGTCTTCTACTCGCATTTTTCGCCGGAAAATAAAACCCAATCCTTGCAAGAGCCTGTCCGAAAGCCAAAAATCCAACAGAGCCAAGAAGCATCGACACCCCATTCTCTCCTTTTGTAAAAACAGTAAGAAGTCCGCCTAAAAAACTAATACCTACCCCGCCAAACCAAAAAGATAAAAATATCTGCACATACAAACGGGGACGCATTTTGATATCAATAACAGTCTGTTCCCCTTCTGCCCTTATTTTCCCTAGTATCACAGGTCTAAAGTCATTTTTCAAATAAATCCTGCCGCTAACCTCTCTAACAAGCTTAAAACCCGAAGGATTCACCTCTCCGGTAAACTCGACATCGCGAGAATCGCAAAGCAGCTCGCCTCTGGGAGCTGTTACCGAATTTAAAATCTCATTGATATCCTCCGGTGATTTCGCGGAATCAATACTGTATTCTAAACATGGTAATATATGTATCATCCCGTTACCATTTCCTTTCTATCATTCATATGTCAGGTCTCCTCCTTTAAAAGAATTAAAGCACAAACATGCAGCACGTACAACATATAAAAAAGGAAAATTTTTAAAATGATACTTGATATCCTGCCATGATACATTTAAAATATTTATAGAGTTGTTTCTATATTTTCCCAAAAAAG
>CAMWMM010000659.1 GCA_947175285.1 uncultured Lachnospiraceae bacterium | reverse complement strand
GTAATTCTTCCCGTGAATTTGCAGACATAGAAAAAGGAATTCAGCTTGCGAAAGTAAATGGGATTGAACTTATCATCGGTGCAGGCGGCGCAAGCATCATGGATTCAGCGAAGTTGATTGCTTTTGGAGCATTTCATGAAAAAGATTTATGGGATTATGTAAAAGGAAGAAAGAACCCTTACGGTCTTGAAAAGCTGCCGCTTATTCTGATGCCTACATATCCCTCCAGCGGTTCGGAGTATGGACTTGGTGCCGTTTCGGCTGACAGCCGTACCAATGACTTCGGCACAGCATATGGAATTGCCGCGGATACGGCGATTCTTATCCCCAAGTATTCCTCATCCCTCAGCCCTGAGATGACAGCCTATACCGGCCTTGTCACTCTGGTACAGCTGTCAGCGTCTACTATCGGGGACAGGAATCCTGTCTCATATGATGCAGGCATTTCCGTTATCCGTAACGTACTGAAGGCGGCTGAACAGCTTCGGGATAACCCCAATAACACAGATGCCAGAGGAGTGATACTTTATGGAGCTTCCATATCGACATCAGGCAGGCTGGGACTCGGAAAAACTGAGAACTACGCTTATGATATATATGAATTAGAATTTATACCGGAAGTGTTGTTTGGCTCATCTTACCGCAAAAGCCTGACCACGTTATTTCCCCGTTTCCTCAAGGTGATGGCCGGGTATCACGAAGAAGATATCCGCGCCTATTTTGCGGATGCTTTTGGGTATTACGGAGAGATTGCGGAGTCAGTACAGAAAATGATAGATCTGTTCTCAGGGCTGGGTGTGGATATGTATTTTGACGGTGAAGTTTCTAAGGAACGTATCAGTGAGGTTCCTATTGATTCCATGCTGGATCAGAATGAAATCTCGGACATTATTATAAATTCAATGCGGTAATTACAGAATAAATATGCATGATATGCGGATTGGATTCTGGAAACCATTTATTTACCAGAATAGCAAAGGAGTTTGTTATACATGGACGATAAATCTCAAATAGCAGATAACTACCGTAAAATGTATTGGGGAATGATCCAAAAGGACAGAAATGTGCTTGAAAGCATCCTGCATGATACTTTTGTGCTTGTTCATATGACGGGGATGCAGCAGTCCAGAGAGGCATATATCCATGCTATTGAGGACGGTACATTAAATTACTATTCTGCCATTCACGAAGCGATTGAAGTTACAATAGACGGAAATAATGCCCTTCTTACTGGAGAGAGCCTTGTGGGTGCGGCCGTATTCGGCGGCAGCCGCAGCACATGGCGGCTGAGACTCAAAATCAATCTGATAAGCAGGGATGGGAACTGGTTTATGACAAGGGCGGTTGCATCAACATATTAATAATTCATTTTGAGGAAATGGAACGAGATGAAAAAGAGATTATTGGTTATTTTAACTATATTGGCAATGCAGGTGCTGACATTGGCTGCCTGTGAAAAAAATACGGCACAGACAGCCAATGAGCCGTCGGAAGATGAAATGGTGTTTTCCGTGCAGGAGCAGGAAGAAGAAAGCGAGTCGGAAGAAGCAGCGTTGGAAGAACCAGCACCAGAAGAATCAAGTTCAGAGGAACCAACAGGAGCAGTAAACCAAACATTGGTCACCTTTTTTTCAAATACCGGAAATACAAAGGAAGTGGCTGAGCTGATCGCAGAGTACACGGGAGGTGATTTAAATGAAATCCGGCGTACTGTTCCCTACGAGAACCTGAGAGAAGAAGCAAAGATTGATATCGATGATGGTGTCCGTCCTGAAATCACAGCGGACATTACTGATATTTCTGCTTATGACACGATTTTTGTGGGCTATCCGATTTGGTGGGATGAAGCACCAGCCATGATCGCCACATTTCTGGAGAACAACGATTTTTCTGGAAAGACAATCGTGCCATTCTGTACCAGCGCCAGCGACACTATTGAGAACAGCTTGCACATTTTTGGAGAACTTTGCCCGGATGCGGTAATCATTGATGGTTTGACAGCCAATGACACAGAGGATATTGTTCCATGGCTACAGCAACTAGGCTATGAGGTTTCTGTTGTTTCTGAGGGAACACCAATCACTATTACAGCAGGCGGACAAATATTTGAAGCCGTTCTGGATGGCAGTGAAACAGCTGCCGCATTCGCAGAGATGCTTCCTATGACCTTTTCCATGCAGCGTGTCGGTGGAGACCGGGAGTTCTATGGTGGTATGGATAGCGCGCTTCCTTATAACATCGCTGATGTACAGACAACTTTTGAAAACGGTGATATTGCATTTTGGTTGGGTGGGGATGGTTTGTGTCTGCTGTATAATAATCAGGTGGAGAACCCCGAAATTTCAGCAGGAGTTATTGTTTTTGGAAAAATCACTTCGGATTTGTTAGGCTTTTTTGATATGGATGATCATTTGGATGTAGTGATTGAATTAGTCCGATGAAAAAATAAGATTTTCTTATGGAATGATCTGAAAACTCGAATTGTAATTTTAAGGCGGGATTTATATTATATAAATAGAATTAACGGAAGGAGATAATCAAATGAACAGTTTTACTTATTCTTATCCAACAAAGAACTATTTTGGCATTGGCTGTGTGAAAGAAAGTCTATCCAAAGTCTTAAGCTCTTATGGGGAAAATGTGCTGC
>CAMWMM010000658.1 GCA_947175285.1 uncultured Lachnospiraceae bacterium | reverse complement strand
GAACTATTTATCCTCATATGGTAAAACTGCAAATGATTAGCCAAGATTGGGGCATATAGTATGAGTATCGAAATGATGCTCACTCTGGTTGTAATATTTTTGAGCGGCTAATTGACAATATCCGATAGTTAGTCTATACTAACTGTTGGATGCTTGCTATTCACGATAATAGGAAAGAAGAGAAAGACAAATGATGCCGCTGACAATGATGAGCGCCGGAGAACAATGTAAAATTAAAAAAATCGGGGGAAAAGCAGAAACGAGGAACTTTCTGGAACAGCTTGGGTTTGTGGTTGACGGAACCGTTACTGTCATATCAGATACAGGCGGGAATTTGATTGTAAACGTAAAAGATTCCAGAATTGCCATAGGCAAAGATATGGCAGCGAAAATTATGGTTTGACGGCAATTACCGTATCATTGCCATAGATTAAGGAGGTAACAGGGTGGCAGAAATGCAGAAAGAGCTGGTCCTTCAAAAGCTAAGGGAAAAGGGATGCAGGATTACAAAACAGAGACGGATGCTTCTGGATGTGATTCTTCAGGAAGAATGTGCCAGCTGTAAGGAGATCTATTATAGAGCCAAACAGGAAGATGACAGGATAGGAACGGCTACCATATACCGGATGGTAAATCTTTTGGAAGAAATAGGGGCCATCAGCAGGAAAAATATGTATAAGATATCCATGAAATCATGCGGAAGAGCAGATGGTTAATGAGAAAATTTTATCAATAAGGCGAATATATTAGAAATCATGGTTTTCGGATTGTATAATAAAAATTATTAAGGAGGGTTTCCATATGAAAAATCATAAATTTTGGGCGTGGGCCGCAGTAATATGTATGGTCATGGCGATTTATACAGGTTACGAACATAAATAGGCTAAGGAGGAAATATTTGTATGATAGATATTTTAAGGAAGATTGATGCGAAAAAGACAGGAATTTTTGCGGCTGGAGTGCTGTTTGGAACGGCAGGCATAAAGATATTATCCAGCAGGGATGCAAAGAAAGTGTATACCCATTGTACGGCTGCTACGCTTCGTGCGAAAGAAAGTGTCATGAAGACGGTTACAAGCATTCAGGAAAATGCAGAAGATATTTATGCGGAAGCCGCGCAGATTAACGAAGAAAGAGCTGCGGAAGATATGGAATTTGAAGATAAAAGCGAATCTGCGGACGAAAGCGGATACAAGGAAATGGAAAATAGAGAGTAAAAACGGTTGAGAAATGAATTATCAGGACACCTGCAGGAGATTGCAGGTGTTTTTCTAACGATAGAAAGGCAGGGGTTGGATGAGATTTAAGATTGTACATGAAATAAAGGGACGCATGAGGATACATATATTCAGTAACAGGATGTCTTTCAAAGATGCAGACATTCTTCAATATTATCTGTTACAACAAGCCCCTGTTACAGCGGCGAAGGTGTATGAGAGAAATCAGGATGCCGTTATTTGCTATACCGGAAAAAAGGAGGAGGTTATCCGTATCCTTCAACGCTTTTCTTTTGATGAAGCATTGGCACCGGAGCATATCTGGCAGAATTCGGGAAGAGAGATAAGCCGTGGGTACTGGGACAAAATTGTTCAGAAGGTCATAGTACGTATGGGAAGTAAACTGTTTCTGCCTATGTCGCTCAGAAACATTTTTATAGCCTGTAAGTCGGTCAAATATATCTGGAAGGGTATTTGTACATTAGGAAAAGGAAAAATAGAAGTATCTGTTCTGGATGGAACTGCGATTGCGGTTTCCGTCCTGCGGGGAGATATGAAAACGGCAGGGTCTGTCATGTTCCTGCTCGGTATCGGAGAAGTGTTGGAGGAATGGACACATAAAAAATCCGTGGATGATCTGGCGAGGAGCATGTCCCTGAATATAGGAAAAGTTTGGCTTTTGGCGGACGGAAAAGAGATCCTGGTGGATACGGACCAAGTGAAGCCGGGCGATTTTATTATAATCCGTATGGGAAGTGTTATTCCGTTTGATGGAATAGTGACAGAAGGAAAAGGAGAGGTTAATCAGGCTTCCCTGACAGGGGAGGCGCTGCCTGTACCAAAGGAAGCGGGTGGCTATGTGTATGCAGGAACTGTGCTGGAAGAAGGGGAGCTGATTGTTCGGGTAAAGGAAAATTCCGGTTCCAATAAATATGAAAAAATAGTGTGTATGATTGAGGAATCGGAGCGCTTAAAATCTTCCATGGAAGGAAATGCCGCGCATCTGGCAGATAAATTGGTGCCATATACTCTTCTTGGAACGGCAGTTGTGTATCTTCTGACAAGAAATGTGTCAAAGGCATTGTCTGTATTAATGGTGGATTTTTCGTGTGCACTAAAACTTGCAATGCCGATTACGGTACTGTCGGCAATACGGGAATCCGGAGCACATCGTATCACTGTAAAAGGCGGGAAATTTTTAGAAAGAGCAGCGGAAGCGAAAACGATTGTATTTGATAAAACCGGAACTTTAACAAAGGCGCATCCGGTTGTAGTGGAAATTGTGCCGTTTGTCCAGGAAAGTACAGAGGAGCTGCTCGGTATTGCGGCTTGTCTGGAAGAACATTTTCCGCATTCCATGGCAAGAGCGGTTGTAAATGCCGCACAGGAGCGGGGAATCACCCACGAAGAGCGGCATTCCAAAGTGGAATA
>CAMWMM010000657.1 GCA_947175285.1 uncultured Lachnospiraceae bacterium | reverse complement strand
ATTGTTATTTTTTTAAATTCTAACATAAAATACCTCCGCACAAAAATAGTTCTATCTTCGATAGCGAATCATGGCATATCGAAAATGGAACCATCTGTTGTGCATAAAAGGTATCCGGACAAAAAAACAAAAAGCACAACAAATGATAAACTGTTATAAAACAGCAAGTAACCCAAATCCAAACAGCAAAACAAGTCCGGTATGCAGCCAGCATACTTACAGACATGACGATTCACTATCTTAAAAATTTGAATTACTTATTGATCATTGTCGCACCTCTTCCTTAATTGCTGGTGTCATTCTATCATAAGTGCGGCAGCCCGTCAAGAATCAATTGCTATGCCTAATCATACAGACAACAAAAATGATTGCGGTTTATATAAAGAGAAAATATAATAGTTATTAATTGATAATAGTTTTTATCGTGAGATAAAGTTAGCATTTAAATGTACAGAGGGAGACAAAAGATGGAAAAAAGTGAAATTTTGAAAAGAGTTGCGCCATGTTCTTTAATGTGCCACACTTGCTCGGCATATCATAATGGTGTAATTTGTGAATCATCTAAAACACTATTAAAATATTTAGAAGGTATCAAAGAATTTTATGAAAGGCACATTCCTGATGCTGTAGAAAGTTATAGTAGCTTTGAAGAAATACTTCGCATGTATAGTGCCGCCCCTTGTTCCGGCTGCCGCAGCACAGAGCATAATGGATGTAGTATCAAAGGGTGTTTCTTACTTGAGTGTACGAAAAACCATGATATAGATTTTTGTGGAGAATGTGATGAATTTCCGTGCCAAAAACCAATGGAATTGTTTGAAGAAGTAGTATACAAACAGTGGTTAGAGGGAAATCAACAAATTCATGCTCATGGCGTGGAATTCTTTTGGGAAAATAATTCCGGGAAACCGCATTATAAACCATACAAAAAGTAGGCGTCAGATGATGGGTGTGCATCAAAGCAGCCCCTTGTTTTCCGGGCAAGGTACAAGGGAAGATTTGTCTTCTCTACCCTTTATTTCTATGGGGATAATCTCAGTGCCGTATTATTATTCCAGACAGTATCGTAAATATCTTTAACAATACTCTTAACGCAATTTATATCCCTCATTGTTCACCATATCCAAACAGGTTTTTGTTATATATTCTTTATGCCTCCATTCATATTTTTCACCATAATTCTCTTTTTTCATGCTTACCAGAATATCTACCATTTCCGTATAGGGTGCAATCTTTTTTACATATCTGACAAGGGAATTATATACCTTAGTCAGACATTCCGGTCGGGGTATCCATTCTCCAATTTCGTCATAATATCCTGTTATGCAGTATAACCGTGCCCTCTTTATTTCCTTTTTCGAGCGTTTTTCGCAAACCCCTGTCGGTTCATGGAGAATAAAGGAATACGCTGCTTCAATGAGTGCGTTTCCGCTTGCACCTAAAATGCAATCCAATCTTTCTTTTCCATCTACCGTGTGTTTTTTTATATCTCCCGCTTCCGGAAGTTGAAAGTAGTATTTGGTGTCATAGAAATTATCATATGAAAGTGTAATAATATTGATGTCTTTGCTTTCTATAACTTTTCCTGAATCAAAATTTTCTTTTACAATAGTACATCCTAAATCAACTGCTTTCTGGGCAAGTAATAAAAAATTATCATAATCCATCCAATAGTTTATCTGTTTTCCCATAACGTCCTCTTTTCTATATTACAATAATTACTTCCTTGCAACAACTACGGAAAATTTTTGATAGGAATAAACGCAGGTAACAACCTTAAATCCACACTTTTTTAACATAGTGACTTCCTTTTCTACGGAGCATTCTTTATCTAATTTTCTGCGTTCTTTCCACAACTCTTTATCTTTATCCGTTAATTCGCTATTTGCGATATGATTTTCCCAGTAGGTATCAAACCAATGACTCATTTCCTCCTGCTCTGCGCAAAACTGGTCATAGTTTATAAATAAACCGCCATCCGGTAATCGGTCATATATTCTTGCAAATAACTTTGCCTTATCTTCATCTTCTAAGTGATGAATGGAGAGAGCTGAGATGACTACATCAAAAAAAGCATCAGGCAGATTATGAATATAATTTTCTACTTGATAGGATATGTTCTTAATACCTTTAAATCTTTTCCGGGCAACACTCAGCATTTCGTCAGCAATGTCTACAAGGACATATTCAGAGTCCGGATATTGCTGATACCAATAATAAGTTAGTAATCCTGTTCCTGCCCCTAAGTCAATGATTCGCTTTGGCGTGTTTATATTTGAAATAATAAACTCTGTTGTGTTTTTATAGAAATCATCAAAACAGGGAATAAATTTTCTGCGATTAGCGTCATATTCCGCTGCAATTAAGTTAAACTGATTTTCTATGTTCATTTTTATGCCTCCTGAGTTAGTGCTCTTTATCATTATGATGTTAGATAAGGAAAAAAGCAAGTTTATTAAGAAATCACAATTGCGCTCCTAATGAAAAGAAAATATAATAGTTATTAATTGATAAAAATTTGCAAAAGAGCATTCATAAAGAAAGTGAGGCAGTTATGAATTTGCAATATACAGATACGATGAGTGGTGAGGAATATAATGAACTTCGAATGAGTGTAGGATGGCGGCCAATCACGGAAGGACAAGCCAAGAGA
>CAMWMM010000656.1 GCA_947175285.1 uncultured Lachnospiraceae bacterium | reverse complement strand
CTTCCCGTCTTTTACTTTCTTTAAATTCAGTAGTTTCATAATTGTAAATATCCTTCTCCTTTTGTTTTGCTATATTCACACAGAAAGGTCAGAAGCAGCATGATTCCTGCGGAGGGCCTTGAAAAACGCCAGCGCTTGGTGAGGTTTTACCCGAACCTAGCACTGCTGCGTTTTTCACGGAGCGAAAGCGTCCCGCCAAAGGAATCATGCTGCTTCTGACCTATCGTGGAATCATTATCCCTTTCATCTGCTCCGCAAACGACTTATTCTTCTTCTGCCTTGTAATCTCCATAAGCCCTAACCCCGTAATATCCACCACATAGGCCGGGACGGAATCTTTTTTTAACAGGCTTTTCATATAGGCGGTCAACTGTTCGGTATGTTCTTTCTTTTTCATATTGATAAAATCCACAATAATCATGCCGGAGAGGTTTCTTGCCCGCAAGGAAACGGCAATCGCTTCGGCTGCCTCCAGATTGATTTTAAAATAGGTTTCTTCCGGATTTTTACGTGATTCGTATTTTCCGGTGTTCACATCAATAGCAATTAACGCCTCCGTCTGTTCAATGATTAAATAGGCGCCCGATTTTAGAAAAACTTTTTTTCCGGTCAATTCCTGTATTCTTGTCTCAATAGAATATAATTTATATAATGGCAGTCTGTCATCTTCATACAGACGAAGCGGAATTTCTTTAAAGTCTTCGTTGGTTTGAAGCTCATCATAGATTTCTTTTTTATCCGTTACAATCTCATCATATTCCGTGCGGTAACAATTTTTGATAAAAGCAAGATATTCCGGCTCGCCCTGATGCAGACAGCTAAATACGACTCTTTTATCCCCTATTTCCAGAATATGGGCTAACTTTCCGGCAAGCGTTTGTGCCTCTTTTACAACATCCGATACATCCGGGGCATTGGCGGCGTTTGTTCGTATGATAATGTGAAACTGTTTTGCTATTTCCTGCAGCGGTTCCAGATTCTGATAGAGATGTTGATATTTTGTCCCTAATTTTGAAGAAATACGAATGCTGCCCGCCTGATGCCGTGGTAATTCTATGACAGTGTAAACGCCGGATAAGGATAATTTTGCCGATACTCCTGCAAGTTTTGTCTTGACAGGCTCTTTTACAAGCTGCACTAACAGCTCATCTCCTGCTTTCAGCGTACCGTCCGTTTTCCGGTTCGTGATTATGGCATATTCCGCTTCCGAAAGGGGAAGAAATGTCAGAACACCCTTTGCGATTTCTACAAATGCAGCGCCGATATTGACAGCTATGTTCTGCACTTTAGCGACATAGAGATTTCCGATACGGGGCGGTTTTTCCCCGGAAAGCTTTTCCTGTGCATGAATGGATAATACCTGATTATTGTCTAACAGAATGGAAAAGAGTTTATCATATAATTCTAAAATTAATATTTTTCCATTTCTATCATGATTTTGCATAATCATCTATGCCCTTTCTAAACCAGATCGATGTCCGACTTTTTCCAATGTAATGGTACAAACCTCGGTTCTTCGTCCTCTTTTGCAAGATTTGTGTAAGTGTCAACTCTCGTTATTTGATAAGAAGAAGGCGGCAGAGATATCTGTGCATAAGTACAGAAAGCGTCTAAAACCATAGAAGGCTTAATATTGCCGCTGCTGCTTGCATTTATAAGCATCGTTATTACAAAGGAAGCATCGATGTATTCAGCGTGAACTGTGGACAACACAGCATCATCATCCTGCGGCGAAAGAACATCTAAGGAATAAATTCCCGGCTTTAAATCAAGTTCTATTACACTTTTTTTCGTGTTTTTTGTTACAAAAATATGCTCGTTTTGATAAAAATCGGATAATTTCTTCTTCAAATCATCTATCGTAATGTTTTTTAAAGAGCTTTCCACAGTATTATCCAAATGGCAGGTAATCCAGTATTCCGCGGCAGCAACGCTTGCCATTGCATTTTTGGCATCATCCGGTAAAACAGTTATCGCCAGAATCTCCATGCCGCCTACCATAACTTTATTTAAAGCGTCTTTCATCTCAAGCGGGGAGGTTATGGAATTTACCTCAATATCAAGATATTCTCCCGTACTTTCTATGCCGACGCCAAGCGGCGCGGCAAATGACATAATCTGGTGAGGGCTGAATCCTGCCGAATATTTAATGTCAATATCCGCCCTGCGGATTGCTTTTTGAAAAAAGCGCATCACATCCAGATGCCCGATAAATTTCATGCTGCCGTATTTTGCAAATTTAATCCGAATCTTCATATGAATTCCTCATTCTTACTAAAAACAGATACCGGTGCCAAAACGTTTTGCACCGCATCCCTGACATTTACTCTGACAATTAGGGGAAATTTCTTCTTTCAGCGCCTTTTTCCATTCGCGCAGTAAAAATTCTTTTGTCACGCCGCAATCTATAAAGTCCCATGGGAAAATTTCGTCATCTTTTCTCTCGCGAACCGTATAAAAATCGGGTTCAACGCCGCATTTTTCAAACGCTGACATCCAAATATCATAGTGGAAACATTCGCTCCAGGAATCAAACATGCAACCATTTTTGTATGCTTCTAAAATGACATTTGCAAGTTTTCTGTCACCTCTTGCAAGAATTCCTTCCAATAAACTGACGTCTGCCTCGTGCCAATTGTACTTTATACTCTTCTGATTGAGCTGC
>CAMWMM010000655.1 GCA_947175285.1 uncultured Lachnospiraceae bacterium | reverse complement strand
CAGTATAATCTAACAGCCAAAGCATTTGACTGGAAATACGCTGGTTAAAAGCGGTTTTTATAGTATATGAGTATTAAAAAAACAATGTACTAGCACCATATGATATTGCACGTACACAACGGCTTGGTGGCGAGGCAAAGCGTAAGAAAAAGATTAGTCAAACCTCTTTCGGCTCATAACAGAGTTATGGTATTCGGGATCATTGGTCACATCTTCGTCAAACCATGCAGGAGGAATAAAGGCATCTGCCATCTCCACATTTGGAAATTCCACTTCTGCCATGATTAGAGGTGCGAATGGTGGTGCAAAGACATCAAGTTCAACAAAGAGATTTGGCACAGTCAGTGGGTGATAGCTGTCGTCGAATTGCGGATTTTCGATGGGAATGACAAATCTTTTTTTGGAAATGACATTTCCGTCAGCTTTTGCAAGCAGGTGATGGTATGACTTTTTGTCGAGGGGAAGGTTGTATTCCTCCCGCGCCATGAGACCGCTCCCCTTGTAAGTCAGATAATAGGAGTCATCTGATTGGCGGACACGAACGACAGGGGACGTGTTCAGATAGGCTTGTTCAATAATTTTGCAGGGGTAGCTTTCAAGGTTCTGTGGCAGCGTTTTTAACGTATATTTTTTCTCGATTTCCATGTTTTCCATGATAAATTCTTTCCTTTCTACTCATTAAATTCAAACCATACATACAGATTATTTGTTCTCCAGGCTCGAAAGTTTGAAAGAAAGCCGCTTTCAAACTATTGATTGGTATGCGTGCCAGAGCACGCAAGGGGTATAAAAATGAATGATGATGCCGAACAGAATATCTTTATCTATCAATGTATATGCAGAGTTTCCAAAATACTTTTTGTATCCTTTTCTTCAGAAAATTGCTGCTATAGCCTCATATCCTGTTTCCAAAGTGTCAGTTATATAAAAGGCTGGGCACCACTTTAGCTCTATGCTATAAACGAGCAAATTTGAAATATTTACCAAATCTTATTTGTGCATATCGGAAAAAGGACGAATTATGCACATAGTATGCACTGGAAATTTGCATAAAATTACCGTAATCCATTTGCTGGTTGGTTCAAACCAATTTCTTTTGTGCAATTCTCAGATTTGCTCATTTATAGCTCCGTATTCTGTTTCGGAGTGTCAAATGAGCAGGAGCCTTTTACAGCTGCCGGTCTACTGTTTTTATATTAAGTGATTTGCAACAGAAATGCAAGGACAAAGAGTGCTGATATGCTCCCCTGTGTTTGGCAGCATGGCTGAATAGGCAGCATCAGCAATAAAAATCAGCGTGAATACGATGCACAGCGTCACGCGCATCCCGATTGTCATGCGGTGATAATATTTGTTGAAGACGGGTTGTAGGACACAGATGAGCAGCACGCCGCCAAGACCAAATCCGACAGAGCTGGTCAGACAGATGTGTCCGTTTATATTGCACAGATGTCCGCTGTAATCCCACCAGCGGATGCCCCATTTCCATTCAAGCCACACTCCGGAAAAATACTCTAACGCAGTGCATAAGACACAGGAGAGCATGAAAACGATGACAGGACGTTTCCGCAGCCTGTGGAGCAGCATAAGCAGTATGACACAGCCAATACCATATATGGGCAGATACGGTCCCTTGTACACGCCTCTGTTCACAAAGGTGTGGGCAGTAACAAGACAGAGCAGCACTTCCCAGAGCCACCCGGCAAAGGCTGTGGTAAAAAACAATAATGCATAATAGTCAAAAGGTCGAATGATTTTCTTGTTCATAATGATGTAGTATCTCTCAAAAACGGAGATTAATCCATGAAAGCGTGAGATTGGATATTCCTTTTTATTGGAAACTATGTTATGATTGTAGATACGAAAACCAATGATTTGCATGGAGGTATGAGATGGCTGATATTATGAAGCTTCAAAACGGAAGTGATATACGCGGGATTGCGTGTGAGGGGATTGCGGGGGAGAATGTAAATCTCACGGAGGATGCGGGGAATCTGATTGGCAGCGGCTTTGTCAGATGGCTTGCAAACAAGAAGGGAAAGAGGACAGACGAGCTTCGCATTGGAATCGGTCACGATTCAAGGATTACGGCTGACAGCCTGTTTGCGGCTGCGGCAAAGGGAATCGTGGCAGCAGGGGCATGTGTTTATGACTGTGGTCTTGTGTCGACACCTTCGATGTTCATGACAACCGTGTTTGAGGAGTTTGCGTTTGACGGGGCAATCATGATTACGGCAAGCCATCTTCCGTTTAACAGAAACGGTTACAAGTTCTTTGACAGGGACGGCGGTCTGGAACATGATGACATCACGAAGATTCTCGAAACCGCGTCAGGGCTTGCAGTTGTGGATGCAGATCTTTCGAACGTGGAAAAAGTTGATTCCATTTCAGTATATTGCGGATTTTTACAGGAGAAGATAAAAAAGAGTCTTAATGCTGGTAATTATGACAAACCGCTTACAGGGCTGCATATTGTGGTGGACACAGGAAACGGTGCTGGCGGTTTTTTTGTGGAAAAGGTTTTAAATCCGCTCGGTGCGGATACGACAGGAAGCCAGTTTCTGGAACCTGACGGACATTTTCCCAATCACATTCCAAACCCGGAGAATAAAGAGGCGATGGAGGCGATCAGACAGGCTGTGCTGAAAAACAAGGCGGACTTGGG
>CAMWMM010000654.1 GCA_947175285.1 uncultured Lachnospiraceae bacterium | reverse complement strand
CCTTATTCCTCGGAGGGAAGGAAAAGACCACGCTGAAAGAGCTGGCGGAAGTTTTAGGCAAGGAAACGATAGTGCGCCCGTTAGGGTGTATGCCATAAACCGCCTTTAGCAAGCGGTAGACAAAGATATCAAAGAAAGGAAGGTGAAAATTTACTGTCTATCATTCCACGACTTATCCGTGAGGGGAAACCCTCTGGGGAGTGTAGCATGTCGTTGTTATAGTGTTTTCTGCTATAACAGGCATAGAATGGCGTAATCTTCTAACCGTTATTTTATGCAGGGATGAAAATCCGTGTACGAGGATGAAAGCTAAACTGCTTGATTGGTAGCCGGAGCCTGGGAGTATCTGGCCTACGTGCGAAAGAAGATGGAACGCACGGTGCTTTGGCGACTGTCGCTCGATTGTCGGCAGGCGTGGGATATCCGAAGCAAGGCAAGCCTTAGATTAGGTTGAACGGCGAACGCCACATATCTACAAAGATTACCGACAACACGGAACGCTATGTATGGCATATGCTACCGGGGATGACCTAAACTCACCCATTCGTGGGCATGGTTACACAGCTCCCATAGTAGCCCGTGGACTCTGGATTTACAGGGATAGCCGTAAAAACGGAAGCGGGAGAGCCGCCCACATGACGAAGGGGAGCAGTATGTCTTTAATACAAATAAGAAAGGAAGGTGCGTGAGGCATCGTGAGAAATCCAACTGATGTATTAAATAGCCTAAACAAACAGTCTAAAGATTTATCGTATAAGTTCCAAAGGCTTTACCGGAACTTGTACAACCCGGAGTTTTACCTGTTGGCATATAGGAATATCTACGCCAATGAGGGGAGCATGACGCCGGGTGTGGATGGTGAAACACTGGACGGGATGAGCAGTCCGAGAATAGAGCGCATCATTAGCGCATTAAAAGACCGTTCCTACCGTCCGAAACCTGCACGGCGCACATATATTGCGAAGAAAAACAGCAGTAAAAAGCGTCCGCTTGGGATTCCCTCCGGGGATGACAAGCTGGTGCAGGAAGTAGTCCGGATGATATTGGAAAGCATTTATGAACCCACTTTCTCCGATTATTCCCACGGATTCCGCCCGAAAAGGAGCTGCCATACAGCCCTTGAACAGATACAGCGGACATTCGCGGGGGCAAACTGGTTTGTGGAAGGGGATATTCAGGCATGTTTCGACAGTTTTGACCACCATGTACTGATTGACATTCTGCGCAGGCGCATTGATGATGAAGCATTTATCTCATTGATGTGGAAATTTCTGAAAGCCGGATATATGGAACAATGGCAGTACAACAGGACTTACTGCGGCACACCGCAGGGTTCTGGTATCAGCCCCATACTGGCAAATATTTATCTGCATGAATTAGATATGTATGTGGAGGAATACAAAGAAGGCTTTATAAAAGGAAACCGGATAAACCGTAAGGTGAACCCGGAATACGCCAGACGGAACCGTGAGGTGCAGAAGTTTATGCGCCAGAACAGGGAAGTATGGGACTGCCTTAGTGAAGCCGAAAAGAAAGAACGTGCCGGGGAATTACGCAGGCTGCGGGAGAAACAGAGGGAAATCCCGTCTAAGCAGTTTCGGGATGAAACTTACAAAAACCTGCAATACGTCCGTTATGCGGATGATTTTATCATAAGCATTATCGGGAGCAAAAAGGATGCAGAAGCCTTAAAAGCAGATTTAGCCGTGTTCCTCAAAGAAAAACTGAACCTTACACTGTCAGTGGAGAAAACCAAAATCACCCCCGCAACTGACCGGGCGAGGTTTCTGGGCGATGATATTTCTATCTCAAAAAGTCAGGAAGTCACACAACGTCAGGGCAGGAAAGTGAAGGGATACAGCGGCGCAGTGAAACTATATATGCCGCATGAGAAGTGGGAATCGAAACTGTTGGAGTATGGTGCAATCCGTATCAAGAAAGACAAAGTTACACAGAAAGAACATTGGAAAGCCATTCACAGACCACAGCTCATTAACCATAAGGATATCGAAATCCTGTCAAAGTACAACTCTGAAATCAGAGGTTTGTACAACTATTACTCACTGGCATGTAATGTATGCGCAATGAGCAAGTTTGCGAGCCTGATGCATTACAGTATGCTGAAAACATTCGCAAATAAATACCGCACAAAGACCAGAAAGATTAAGAAGAAATATTTTAGAGATGGACGGTTCACAGTCATTTACAAGACAAAAAGCGGTATGAAAGAGAGCGTATTTTACAGAGGGCCTTTTATCCGCAAGGATAAGCCCAATGTACCGCAAGCGGATATCCTGCCGGCTTACAAGCGGTATGACAGACCAAACCGCATAGCGGCAAAACTGCGCTCCAAAACCTGCGAACTCTGCGGACAATACACAAATGACGTGGAAATTCATCAGGTAAAACGGCTGAAAAGCCTTAGTGGTAAATATGAGTGGGAGAAAGTTATGCTGAAGAATCGCAGGAAAACGCTGGCAGTATGTCCGGCGTGCCACCGTGAGATACACGGAAAAGACTGATTTTGTTAGTTGACGGCATATGGAGAGCCGTGTGCATCGAGAGGTGCCCGCACGGTTCGGGAGGGAGCGCCCACGAGGCGCTTACCTCATGACCTTTACAATACCTCTGACACAAGGGGTACGTCGCAGTCCTACGGTCTGAAC
>CAMWMM010000653.1 GCA_947175285.1 uncultured Lachnospiraceae bacterium | reverse complement strand
TGCCGATGGTTGTGTGGTTGCCATGTGCTCCGCCGGAAAATTCATAATACGTCACTGCAAAGGAAATGACATTGTTGTCAGCACGAGTCACGATAAAATCCAAAACGGATTCGTATTCTAAGAAAGGGTATTCGGATTCTTCTGTCAGAGTATACTCATAGTCCTCTTTTGCCATATCAAGTACCATTGTATCTTTCCGGGAAGCATCGACTCTTGTCTGGATATCCGCATTGATTTTTTCGGCAGCGGTCTCATTCCCCTCAATTGATACAACAGGATAAACAATGACACTGGTATAGATAGTTGTGCCATCCTCTACAGTTTCATTGTTTTCTTCTGTCTGCAAATCAATAGAGATAGAAATGGATTGTTCCGTATTGTCAGCAGCGTCGCCATCGGTTGATGCGCTGGTGTCCGTATCTGTTGCGGACACGTTGACAGTGTCGGAAGATCCCACTGCATTTTCATTTGTTATTGTTTCACTGTTTGATGCACTGTCCTGCTTTCCGCATGCGCTGCATAAGAGCATGGCGGATGCAAGGGAGGCATAGATAAATTTCTTTTTCATAATAATTTCCTCACTTATACTTTCTTAAAGCGGTTTACCTCATCATTAAGACGTTTGGAAATTTCCTGATTTCCTGTTGTTTCCTGTTGAATTTCTCCAATTGCCGCTGCCAAAGTCACTACATTATCAGCAACGCTTGTAACGCCTTTCGCATTATCTTCCACCACAACGGAAATATCATTGATTCCGGTATTCATTGCTTCCATTGTCTGATTAATATCGGTCGTATTGGCTGCAAATACCTCCAAAATTTCATTGACATTATCTGCGTCCTGTTCATATTGTTCCACGACTTGCACAAAATCATCATAATCTTTCATCACGTTTTCATCAATGAATTTAAGTATCTCTTCTGCATTCCCTGACAGTCTCACGACAGCTTCCGTTACAATATCGCTGATGTTCTGGATATTATTTGCAGTCTGTGTGCTGCTGTCAGCAAGTTGTCTGATTTCATCTGCCACAACGGCAAATCCCTTACCAGCTTCTCCGGCTCTCGCTGCTTCAATGGATGCATTGAGTGATAATAGATTGGTTTGGCTGCTGATTGCCAGAATTTCCTCTGTCATTCCATTGATTTGCTGGACGCTTTGGCTGTCCTCCAATGCCTTTTGCAGATTTATGCGAATCGCTTCAATGGTACTGGATGTATTCTTCTTACCATCTAAAGTTTTACGGTACATTGTACCCGCATGTTCTTTAATATTACGAACCAAATCTACGCCTTCTTTAACGCGGTTGTCCATCTGCTGGACCTCATTTAATATTTCATTACTGCCTGTTGTAAGCTGCCCGAGTGTAGCCGCTATTTCCTCCATGCTTGCCGCCATTTCTTCCATTGTCGCAGATACGCTGGTAACGTTTTCGTTAGAATCCGTAATCTGACTCATAACGCTTTGCACGGAGTTCTCCATATTGCCGGATTCCTCTTTCAGCTTTCTTATAATGCCTTGAAGCTGTTCTATAAAATGGTTAATACCGGAAGCCATCTGACCAATCTCATCATGCGTATGAACAGGGATTCTTTCTGTTAGATCTCCCTCATTGGCATCAATCTTTTGTGTGATTCCCGTTAGTGCCGCACCCGAAACCTTCGCAGGTTTCACTACCGTACGGGAAACGTTTATCGTTGTAATGCCTGCAATGAGAACAAAGACAGCGATAAGAATATAATCAAAAGTGGCAGTGCCATTAATCTTAATTTCACTGTGCGTCATGGCATTATCCGCTTTTTCCGTCACAAGATTTTCATATGCATTTTTGGCTTCTTCTACCGGCGTCTTCACGGAAAGAATATTATCGACCATATCCCAGACTCCGTCATCATCACCCGCTGCTGCTTTGTCATAAATCTGATTGGAATAATCCAAAAAGACATTCATGACCTCTTGATAGGCTTCGTAAGCGGCAAATAATTCTGCGTCATCAGACTCCGAACTTAATCGGTAAATCTCATCCATATAGCTGTTCGTACTCTGTATTGCATCCTGAAGCTGTCCTGTCAGTGTTTCCCTCTGCTCCGTGTCTTTCTTCATATAGATCAGATTGGCATACAACTGAACCTGCTGATAAGCTGAGGCCGTATCACCGATGGATTTCTCTAGTTTCAAATACACATTGCCAAGATTGTTGTTAAATTCACGTATGACGCCTAATGCCATTACGTCCAACATGACCGTCACTACATATAAAACACCAAGAATCGCTAACGCCGCATATACCTTAAAGCCAATTTTACTTTTCATTTTTTTTCCCTTTCTTTTGTGAGCGTCAATTTGCGTTGCAAATTAAGTATAACATAATCAAAAGAAAGAATAAATGATATTTGCTTTTGCTACAAATTTTTCAGTTGTGAATTTTTTATCTTGACAATCGTAGCATCCTACCATATAATTTTCGTAGGATACTACTAAATGGGGGGATGCGTTATGAATATCAACAAAGCAGCAATTTTAATCAAAAAAGCTTCACTTGAATTTGAAAAGGTCGCCAATCCGATTTTTGCGGAATATGATCTGACTGCATCGCAGTACAGGATCCTCAAATTTCTTTACGCAAGCGAATTGCGGACTGCGCGTGTAGTGGATTTAGAAAAGCACTATTC
>CAMWMM010000652.1 GCA_947175285.1 uncultured Lachnospiraceae bacterium | reverse complement strand
GAAAGAAGAATTAGAAGCAAAGATAATAAAAATACTGCATCTGCAAAAAGAAGAACTTCTTTCCTGGCAGATTGTTAAAAAGTCAATTGATGCAAGAAAGAAACCGGAAATTTATATTATCTATACAATAGATGCCGCTGTAAAAAAAGAAAATCAGACTTTACAGCGTATGGCATCCGTGAAATCCGGCACCATACAGATTCAGCAGCCAAAAGATATTAGTTACCAATTTCCTGAGTCCGGAAGTAAACCTCTTAAAAGGAAACCTGTTATTATCGGAACCGGACCGGCAGGACTATTCTGCGGTTATTTCCTTGCGCTTCACGGCTATCAGCCTGTTTTATTAGAGCGTGGTAAGGAAGTTACATACAGAAAAAAAGATGTAGAAACTTTTTGGGAGAAAGGCATTTTAGAGCCGGATTCCAATGTGCAGTTCGGAGAGGGCGGCGCAGGAACTTTTTCCGATGGGAAATTAAATACATTGGTAAAAGATAAATACGGAAGAAACAAAGAGGTGCTTCGGATTCTTGTACAGGCAGGGGCGCCGGAAGAAATTCTTTATGATGCAAAACCGCATATCGGTACGGATATTCTGATGCGCATTGTGGAACATATGCGGAAAGAACTGATTTCACTTGGCGGTGAAGTTTGGTTTGAAAGTAAAGTTACCGATATTGTTATAGAAAATAACAGCCTAAAAGAAGTGATTATCAACGATACGAGGCATTTATCCACAGATATTGCGGTTTTTGCCATCGGACACAGCGCAAGGGATACTTTTAAAATGCTTTATGAGCGCCATGTGCCGATGGAGGCAAAATCTTTTGCAGTAGGCTTAAGGGTGGAACATCCCCGCAAAATGATAAATCATATACAATATGGATTGGAAGAGGATAAGAGGCTGCCTGCGGCAAACTATAAAGCCGCTGTGCAGACAAAAAGCGGCAGAGGGGTATATTCTTTTTGTATGTGTCCCGGCGGTTATGTCGTCAATGCTTCTTCGGAGCCCGGAAAACTTGCCGTAAATGGCATGAGCTACAGCGGCAGGAATGGCGCTAACAGCAACAGTGCGGTGATTGTAACCGTAACACCGGATGATTTTGAAAGCGCTCACCCGCTTTCCGGCATCGCATTCCAACGCAGTCTGGAACAAAAAGCATATGAAATCGGAAATGGATGTGTTCCGGTTGAAACTTATGGAGATTTTAAGAAAACGATAAGCGGATGCGTAAAAGAAAAATCCGTTATCATGCAGAAATATCCGGATTTTGAGCCGGCTATAAAAGGCGCTTATGAGTTTGCTCCCGTGCACGAAATCTTACCGGAATCGCTATGCCGGACTTTTGTGGAGGGCATGGAGCAGTTTGATAAAATCATGTCAGGTTTCGGAGACAGCGGCGTTTATTTATCGGGAGTCGAGAGCAGAACGTCATCGCCCGTGCGGATTAGCCGTGATGAAACGGGACAGTCTGCGGTACACGGCATCTACCCATGCGGCGAGGGCGCCGGATATGCAGGCGGAATTACCTCGGCGGCAATGGACGGTATGCTGATTGCAGAGAAAATTGCAGAAACTTATTCTGCAAAGTATATATAATGAGAGGTTTTATGTGATGTCTAATATCAGAGAGATGATGAAAGACAAAAAAAGAATAGTCATTAAAATCGGTTCGTCATCTTTACAACATAAAGAAACAGGGGATTTGGATTATACGAAACTGGATGTGCTCGTCAGAGAATTGTGTGATTTGCGCAATCAGGGCAAAGATGTTGTTTTAGTCACCTCCGGCGCGATAGCCGTCGGCAAAAAAGCCATTCATTTACAGGAAATAAAAGATGACAATCCGATTGCGGTCAAACAGGCATATGCGGCAGTTGGACAGGCAAGGCTGATGATGACTTATCAGAAAATATTTGCGGAATATAATCAGGTTGCGGCACAGATTTTAATGACAAAAAATACGATTGTAGATAATCTCAACCGTTTCAATGCACAGAACACATTTGCGGAATTATTTAAATTAGGCGTCATTCCGATTGTAAATGAAAACGATACGGTTGCAACTTACGAAATAGAAATCGGTGATAATGATACGCTGTCTGCCATTGTAGCGTCTTTGGTAAAAGCGGATTTGCTTATTCTGCTTTCTGATATCGACGGTCTTTATACGGATGACCCGCGGAAGAACCCGCAGGCGGAATATATAGAAGTTGTAGATGAACTGACAGATGAATTGATGGAAATGGGAAAGGCTTCTACCGGCAGCGATTCAGGAACAGGCGGCATGAATACCAAACTGCAGGCAGCACGTATTGCCCATAATACGGGAGTGGATATGGTAATTGCCAACAGCCGGGATATTAAGGTTATCCATCGGATTTTAGACGGGCAGAATATAGGAACGCTGTTTCAATCCAAAGTGGATGATGATTTTGATTTGCCTTTATATGTGCAGCAGATGCACGGGCACTAAAAATGGAGAGTTAGCATGAATGATGAAAAATCATATGGCTCGATGGAAGAACTGACTAAGAGAGTCAATGAATTATACCATAAATCACAGGACGTCGGACTGACAGAGGATGAGAAAAAAGAGCAGGATGAGCTTAGAAAAGCTTATGTTGCTAATGTCAGAAAGAATTTGAGAGGACAGCTTGACAATATTTCCATTGTGGAAAAA
>CAMWMM010000651.1 GCA_947175285.1 uncultured Lachnospiraceae bacterium | reverse complement strand
ATTTTTATACTTATTACCGCCATTTTTGATACTCCAGTCACTTTAATAGCGACCCTAACAGTTTCATACTTATTTTATACCCCAAAGTCCTTTTTCTCAATCCACTTAGCTGTTTTGTTTTCATTTCTGGAAATCTTGACAGTATTATTGATGGAATCATGAAATACTGAAATTATTTCAACAGTCCATCACATATAACAAAACCGGGAAGTCCCATTTTATTCGGTCTTCCCGGTTCTCTGCTTACTACTTAAATTTTCACCACACGATAATTTTATCCTAATATTCCAGTTCTTTTTCCTCTATTCTTTCTTAGATTATTTTAACGCTTTAAAATCCGAGTAAAATCAAACGAGAATTATAGAACCAAAACATTTTTTATCCTTATGCCAGCTGTAAATCAGCTAAATCTCTCACCACTTCAATCGGTAAATCTGCATCCTCTGCAATTTCCTCAACGGTCTGCTTTCCTCTTGCAATCAAACGACGGGCAAAAGCTTTCTTTTCCTCTATGCGAGCCTCTTCAGCCCTTTTTTCTGCCAAATCTTCAAATACCTGACACATAATTTCCTGACCTCCTTCTGTTTCCTTAAAATATTTCACCTGTTTTGCCAATATTGGATAAAACATATCGACAGAACTTAAACATCTAAAGTCATGCATCAATTTCACAATCGGATCATTATCGTTTTTATAACTGCCATTTACATATATAATGTGGGAACCATCATTAAAGTATGCACCCGTCTCTTCAATCGTTCTATTGACATGATATAAAGAACACCCTGCTCCTATAACATCATTTGCAGTTATGAAAATCACATAGGAATCATGAATTTCTTTAAATTCCTGTCCTGCTTTCAACATTTTTGTGTCAATCATACTGCTGTGAAACCTTGCTCTATGGGCATCTGCCCCTTCTGATGCACGCTGAACCTCAATATCGTAAACTTTATCATTCCCATCTACTGCATAAATATCTATCGTAATAGAACGGCCACTCGGCATTGGGTTTTTATACTCTCTTTGTGCCACCACTTCCAAAACCTTTAAGTCATCACGCTGCAAGATAATATTCAGCAATAACTCCGTAGCTTCAATATTTCTGTCAAACACCAATGGCATAAGATTGTCATCCAAAAGACTTAACTTTCCTATTGCTTCTAGTGTTTCTTTCTTTTTTAAATTCTTCTGATTATCAGCGTCCATCAAATCACCTACCTTTTCATTAAATATCATATCATGGATTTTTCGTTTTTTCAATTATGTCTGCCCTCCCTCACATCCAATTCAAGTACATGACGATACTGCTCTAATTCCAATTCCGCTTTCCAGTTTCTTCGATTCTCCGGATGCTCCTTCTCAAACAGATAAGCAGCTCCATCCACAATATCAACAACTGTGAGCACCAGTGCCAGATAATCCCTTTTTAATTCCTGATAGCTTTCTTTGGACAAAGAGAAATCGCCAGACTGCATTTGTCCGGCGATTTCCTGCATAACTGTCTGCATTTCCTGTAAAGCATCCACTATTCGCTGTATGTTCTCTTTCTTACCAACTACAACAATCTTAGCATACACACAGCTTCTTGTAATGAAATCTTTCTTGTAAATACCGCTTAATGCGGCTCTCTGTTCTATAATCGCTCTCGCCCATGCACTGGGACGAAAAGCTATCGTTGGTTCCTTATGCTTTCCCGGCATCGTTATTCTCTCCTTCCTCTTCATCAGCTTCTTCTATCAATCCATTTAATTGTTCTGCAAGCTTTAGTGCTTGATTTGGATACAAATGTGAATATGTAGAAAGAGTTGTCTGTATTTTCTCATGTCCAAGCCGCTCCGCAACAAGATTTGGCTGCGCTCCTAATTTGGAAATTAACAATGATGCATGGCTATGTCGCAGATCATGCAAACGTATTCTCTTAACCCCTGATAATTCCGTTCCCCTTGCCATTTCTTTCTCCAAATAGGATTTTGTTATCATAAATAATCTGTCATTTGCCATCATACCATACAGTCTACTCACATATTCTTCTAATTCTGCTACCAGAAAATCCGGAAGTGTGATTGTTCTTTTACCTTTTGCAGTTTTAGGCTCTGTAATCACATCCCGCCCATTAATCCTCTGATAAGATTTTGTGATGGATAATGTCTTTTCCTCTGCATCAAAATCAGCTAAGCAAAGGGCAAGCAGTTCACCAAGCCGGATACCCGTCCAGTAAAGTGTAAGGAATGCATAGTAGGAAACAGGCTTATCTTTAACAAATTCAATAAAAGTTTCAAATTCTTCCTGTGTCCAAAACTGCATTTCTTCTGCCTTTCCTTTACCCATAGAACCAGCCTGCATACATGGATTTTTAGGCAAATCATAATATCTTACAGCATAATTGAATATTGCGCTAAGCTGGTTATTAATCGTCTTTAAATATGTCTGCGAATATCCCTGCTTCATAATACTATTCTGCCACCGCCGTATATCTGCAGCTGTAATATTTGCAATCTTCTTATTTCCAAAATATGGCAATACTTTTAGCTCCACAACATAATCTTTGGTGCGCACAGTATTTTCTCGCAAGCGCTCTTTCATATCCTCCCTGTAAAGCTGCCAGAATGAAGAAAAATTCATATCTAAATTATGGGATTGCTGGACAATAAACTTATTGGCCCATTCAGTTGATTCTTTCTTAGTCTTGAAA
>CAMWMM010000650.1 GCA_947175285.1 uncultured Lachnospiraceae bacterium | reverse complement strand
GAAAGGGAGCTTTATCGGGATTTTAACACTTGTTTTTATGATTACCATATCTCTTCTGACCGTTTTATCCATATGGACGAATGCCAATGCCTATGAGGCTGAGCGGATAGAGAGTGTTGGCTACGGAGACATATCATATTGGATGATAAACCTTTCGGGTCTGGAAGAACTGCTTGGGCAGATTAACGAATTAGAAGAAGTGGAGAGAGCAGATGCATGCAATGTTATCTATTTCGAGGGATATGAAGTCCGGGGAGAAAATAAAGAGACTGCCGTATCGGATAATTCTCTTTATCTGTTGGAATGGGGGGAACAGGAGAATCCGTACCATATTTATAAGGAAGACTTTTCAAGAGAGGAAGAAACAACAGAGGGTCTTTCCGATGGTGAAATCTATGTTTCCCCGGCTTTTTCTTCTTTACATGGAGCCGAAATAGGGGATGTGATTGCCATATCGCCAGTTACCGGAGAAGAAGAGGTGCTATTTACGATAAAAGGTTATTTTGAAGATCCTGTTGCGGGCAGCGCATTGATGGGCATGAAGCAGGCGCTTATCACACGGACTGATAAAGAAAAGCTTGCCGCACGGATAGAGGACGCAAAAGAGCGGGCGTCAGGGCAAAAACAGTGCGTCTTCCATCTTACGAAAAAGGCGGATGCCGACCTTAGTGAAGCGGAATTTCAAATATTATTGAGCGAAAAGACGGGCTTGGCGGGCACGGTGGGATTTTCTTATACGAAATCTACGATTATGGGATTTATGTTGATTTTGGAAAATATTTTTGCAGGTTTTCTGATTGTTTTTGTAATGGCGCTTTTGGTAGTGGCAATAATCATAATCGGACACAGCATCAGCAGCAGTATCGAGCAGGATTATGTGGATATGGGTATTTTAAAAGCAGTAGGATATACGCAGACGGACTTGCGGATTGTACAGGTTTTGCAGTATCTGGCGGCGGTTTTAGGAGGTATGCTGCCCGGAATACCGCTTTCTATGCTGGTTGTGAGGGGTATTAACAGATTAACGGTAACGGTAGTCGGACTGATGGTACCGGCGGATATTCCGGCTGTCTCCACCATTCTTGCCCTGCTTTTTGTACTTGTTGTCATTATGAGTTTTGTATATATAAAAACTGCAAAGATAGGAAGAATCACGCCGATACGCGCCATACGCGGGGGTGTGGAGGATGTTTATTTTAAAAGCCGTTTGAGTGCGCCGGTGCACCAGCATGCTTTAAGTTTCTGGCTTGCCTGCAGGCAGCTTGTGTCAGGGAAAAAGCAGTATTTCAGCGCCTGTCTGGTGACGGCATTATTGGTTTTTTTCCTGTCCCTGATAGTCAGGATGGACGCGTGGCTTGGACCGGACGGTAAGGGATTAATGGATTCCTTTGCCGCGTCACGATATGATTTGGGGATTACCGGCGCAGAGGAAGACACATTGAAAGAGGTGGAGGATTTGCTGGGTTCCCAGGCAGGAATTGAAGCATCATATCTGTTTACCATGCAGAGAGCTTCCGTGAATCAGGTGGAATACTTAATGAATGTGATTTCCAAACCGGAATACTTTAATATACTGGAGGGAAGAACCTGTCTGTATCAGAATGAGCTTGTGATGACGCAGACAATTGCAGAGCAGCTCGGAGTAGAGATTGGAGATACTGTTTCACTGGATTATCAGGGAAGCGAACTGGACTTTATCATTACCGGTATCTACCAGTGCGCTAATGATATGGGGGCGAACTTCGGCATTAACAAAGAGGGATATGAACGGTTTGTAAAAGAGGAAGAGGAGTCTTTGTTCTGGCGGTTTTATATCTTAAAAGATTCTCTTATGGTACAGGAAATGATAGAGACGCTTAATGAAAACTATGGGAAAGAGTTAAAAGTAGATGAAAATACATGGTCGGGCATAGAATCTATTGTTGCTGTCTCCTCGTCATTGACGGTATTTATGTTTGTCATTACCATTGCCTTTATCTTAATTACGGTAACGCTTACGGGAAGTAAGATTCTATACAGAGAGCAGCATGATTTGGGGATTTATAAATCGCTGGGATTCGTATCGGAGAGACTTCGGCTCTCTTTTGCCCTGCGTTTTGTCATAGTAGCGGCGGCTGGTTCTGCTTTGGGAATTGTTATGAGCGCCTGCTTAACGGACCCTTTAGCCTCGGCAATACTTAAATTTTGCGGAGTCAGTCATTTCAGTTCCGGTCTGACACTGCTCCGGATGTTAATACCGGGCATTTTCGTGAGCATACTGTTTTTTGTTTTTGCTTATCTTGCAGCCGGGAAGATTAAGAAAGTGGAACCGGGGATTTTGATAATAGAATAAGGTGAAAAGGGGAAAAATAGATTTTTCACCTGTGAATTTCTTTGTTGACCGTCAGTCGAATTAGTGATACGCTATAGGTATCTAAAATTCGACTGGCGGTCGATTTTTACCAAAAGAGGGAGGCAAGGTTGAAAAATCTTTGATTTTTCAACCGCAAATTTGCGCCTGCGGCTCAAATGTTGCAGGTTGAGAGAAAGGTAAGGTGTTTAAGATGACATATGCGGAATTTTTTGCCGAAGTAAAGAGTATGTTTATGGAGGCGGATGTTAGTGATGTAACGGAACATTTAGCGTATCAGTTTAACATTGAGGGCGAAGCAGGCGGTATTTTTTATGTAGAAGTAAAAGAGGGAAAGCTGTATGTGGAAC
>CAMWMM010000649.1 GCA_947175285.1 uncultured Lachnospiraceae bacterium | reverse complement strand
TCCAGTTCCGCAATGCGGTTTGTCACGGTAGACTGTGCAATAAAGAGAGAATCGGCAGTTCTCGTAAAATTCCGGTATTCGGCTAATGCGATGAAAGTTTGCAGTGATTGGGTGTCCATATGAGTGTCCTCCTGTGGTGGTTTGTATTTACCTATTTGATATATAATCAAAAAAACAAATTACTGATATGTAAATAATCAACTTTACAGATATCATACTACGAGGTTATAGTATTGTCAAAAGGATAGTTTATGTGGATATATAGACACAAATACATTTCATAAAGGAGACACGCAGAGAGTAGAACTGGGCAGAGTAATGTCCCTGCAGAATCCCTTGAAAAATGTCGGCACTTAGTGAAAAAGCAGATTTGCTGCTTTTGAACTTAGTACCGTTACATTTTTCACGGAGCGAAAGCGTGATGACAAAGGGACATTGTTCTGCCCTGTTTATTCTCTGCTTAACGCCTTCTGTAAATCAAAAAGAAAGGGCAGGTTTATTAATATGAAATACGAATTACAAAAGACAGACTGTGAAAACCCGGATTTTCTAAAGCTGTGCGATGAACTGGACAGTTTTTTAAACCATGCGATTGGCGGCGAGGAAAAACGGGAGAAATATAAGAAGTTTAATCATGCGGATACAATGGATTATGTAATTATTGCTTATGTCAATGGGGAACCGGCAGGGTGCGGTGCTTTACGGAAATACTCTGATAAAGAGATAGAGGTCAAAAGAGTTTTCGTGCGGGAGACTTATCGGGGAAAACATATCGGGAGTATGATAATAGAAGCATTGATTATGCAGGCAGAGCAGATGGGGTTTCAAAGAATGATTTTAGAAACGGGTGTTTTTTTATCTGCTTCCGTTCATTTATATCAGCAGTGTGGATTTGAAGTAATAGAAAATTACGGAGCTTATCAGAATATGCCGGAGTCTCTTTGCATGGGACGGGATATTGGAAAGGAAGCAATTTACTTTTAGTTCACCCACAGTTCCAGCACAGAGGAGTAACAACCCATATGCTGGAAATGGTGAAAAAAATTTATCATGATTATCTTTATCTGATATTACTCAGTGAGAAAAACGATACCATTCCTTTTATGAAAAGCATGGTTTTTCGGTAGTAGACAGCGCTACGCCGATGCAGATAAAGCATTTATGAATCTTGCGCCAATGCCTTTACCCTTGCCATTGCATTTTTGACAGGAGGAAGCAATAAAATAACAACGGTTACAATACCTTCTGCCAGAATGTAAGAATAATTATAGGCAATCGGATAGATTGCAGCAAGGGATTTCGGAAAAGAGTCCGGCATGTAATCCATCCAATACAGATATCCTCCGATGGAATGAAACGCCCCTCTTATAAAAATAGCAAGAAGATACCCTTTTATGAGACCGTTTGCTTTTTTATAGAAGAAACCGGACAGTCCCAGTGCGGCGAAAGCAAGAATATAATCTGTCAGAACCTGTACGGGGGAAAGAATATAGTCGGATCCACCTTGGATAAACTGTAGAATACCATAGGCAAATCCCGCTGTCAGACCGATTTTCGGACCATACCAATAGCCGATTAAAGTAACAAACATCATGGAACAGAGTGTTGCGGAGCCGCCCCATGGCATATGAACGACTTTGATATAAGAAGTGATGAAACCAAGTGCAAGCGCTACAGCGGAAAAAACAAGCTGTTTGGTGGAAAAAAGGCTGGTCTTTTGCGTTTCTGATTTGTCCTTGACGGTAAGGAATGCCGTCAACGCAACTAATATGGCGATGATGACAATAGATAAAATGACGCCTGTTGTTGATAGAGAATAGTAGCCATCCTCTTGGTAAAATAATAATAACATAAAAAATCCTCCTTCGTGTACGCGAGGAGGGACAACATCATATTACAAAATAACAGGTGATGTTATTTTGTAAAGCTGTGCTTCCTTCCGCCGGTATTATCCGGTTCAAGTAGTGAGGGTTAGGAATATTCCTATTCCAATCTCAGCGATGTGCTCCCCTAGCGAGTTATTTTATTAACATAAGGATGTCTCGCGGAGCGTGGCATCCGTTGTTTATGGAATAGTATAGGGCTTCCCTGTGAACTTGTCAAGTCTATTCGGAGTATCTTGCAAAGTATGATTGGATTTTCTATAATAGAACAAGTAAAGAGAAGTAGGGAAAAGGAGTACCATAGATGAAAAAATATCTTCTGTTTGACCTTGACGGAACATTAACGGACCCAAAGATTGGGATTACAACCTGTGTGCAATATGCGCTGCGTCATTTCGGAATAGAGGAACCGGATTTGGATAAGCTGGAGAGATTTATCGGGCCGCCTCTGGCAGACAGTTTTCAGCAATTTTATGGGTTTAATGAGAAGCAGGTGCAAGAGGCGATTCAGGCTTACAGAGAACGCTTCAACACAATTGGATTATATGAAAATGAAATTTATCCGGGGATTCCGGAAATGCTGGCGCGGCTGAAGACTGCTGGTAAAAAGCTGGCGGTTGCCTCCAGTAAGCCTGCAGTGTATGTGAAAAAAATATTGCAGCATTTTGAAATCGAGCAATATTTTGATGTGATTGTAGGAAGTGAATTGGATGGTACACGTTCCCAGAAAGAAGAAGTAATAGAAGAGGCATTACGACAATTGTGTCATGAGGATAAAAATGAGAATGACAAAGTTGTCATGATAGGTGACAGGAAGTTTGATATACAGGGAGCGA
>CAMWMM010000648.1 GCA_947175285.1 uncultured Lachnospiraceae bacterium | reverse complement strand
TCTATTACAGGTGGAAATGAGTCATTTAAAAGACATACATTCATAAAAATATTCCCTTCTATACTATTATATATTTTGTAAGTTCCGCTGCAGCCTGTTCAGCACCCGCCACTTGGAACACCTCACAGGCTTTTGCTGTTTCGATTCATATAAACACAGTATACCACAGCACAACAAAAAAATGTAATAAAGAAATATAAAGAGAAATGTTCTAATCTTCATTAATATATTCCTCCCTATATAGTCAAGTCTTTTTTCCTTATTTTTAGAGAAATTTTAAGGTTACTGTTCACACCCCAATGTCATTTAGTTAAGCGAACCCCTAAACACTGGGTTTATCAGCGATTTATATACCAATTTTATGCATTTTTTGGTTACCCCCCCTTTAAAACCACTTAACTTGACCCACATTTGTAAATTTGCACAATTATGGTTATAAAGTATACTTTGCTGGTTTTATTTCTTCTATATTAATGTAAGCATAATTGTGAACAGGTAGTTAGTTTAATTTTGTGCAAAATTACCTGTTTTAAGACTTGTGGGTCAAGTTAAGTTTAAAACCAGAGGGGTGTAACCAAAATTTTAACAAAACAGCCTGTGAAAGGGCCAGAAAAGCCCATAAATCAAGCATCTTTAATACACTTGCTTAACTTAATGACATTGGGGAGTGAACAGTAACATTTTAAGTTTCATATCTCAGATGAATGAGCCAAGAAGATGGACATTTCTCTGTATCTGGTACGAAAATAGAGGGTTTGGGGTACACGAAGTAAAATGTCGTTGTTTTTCGTTCTACATGGCCTTGTGTATCAAACTTGTCATATACAATGGGCGAATCCGTTACAATATCATATTCCACGATCTCATTTTTATAGACTTTGTTTACACGCAGATTTTCACCTGAATTCACATCAATTTTGTACTTGATTTCCATGATGGATACTGGAAGCAATTTCGTTCCTAGCTTAAGAAGAAAGTTCTTTCCTTCAATCAGTTTCTCATCATCCATCCACAGAATTATCGCAGTAAACATGTTGCTGACCTTCAGCTTTGTACCATTTACAATAATACTGCCTCTGAATACATCAATTTCACGATCCAAGCAAATCGTCAGCGGTGCATCTGTTTCTGCATGTTCAACATCTTTGTCGCCATTTAAAAGCCTAGTACATCATTGCGGAATTAACGGTGAATAAATTTATTCTTTCATTTCACTGATTTTTGATGCATAATAGCCTTATTACAAATGAAATGTGTAAGGTGGTTATATTATGCGAAAGAAAACAATTGATACTATTCCGGTTTTATCTGATTCCATGAAGACAATCCTGTCCTCATTTTCCAAAAGCCGTTCCCTGCCGGCAAGCCCGGTCAAAAGATCAAAGATCATCCTCCTGTCATCACAGGGATTTTCCAATCAGATTATTGCCGCTAAGGTTGGACTGCATTATAACCATGTTGCTACCTGGCACAACCGTTTCCTACAGGCGCTTCCTTCTTTAAGGGATATTGAATCTGGTACACCGGATAAACTGGAAGAAGAGAGCTGCATTCTTCTTTTAGACAAAAAACGTTCTGGTGCTTCGTCCACGTTTACCCCGGAACAAATCATGAGGATCATTGATCTGGCCTACAAGGATCCCTGTGATTTTGGTTATGAAGCAAGCCATTGGAGTCTGTCTCTTCTGGTTACAGAAATAAAGAAGCAGGGAATTGCTGACCGGATTTCAGAAAAATCTGTCAGTCGTTTTTTTTAAATGAGGTGAATTTGCACCCGCATAAGATCCGATACTGGCTCCACTCCACAGAAAAGGCAGGAGATCCGGAATCCTTTGCCCTGAAAATAAACGAAATATGTGAGATATACTGCAATGCACAGGACTCCAGCCAGGAAGGCGGCCATGTTATTTCCACGGATGAAATGACTGGCATACAGGCACTGGAGCATAAATATCCCGACAAACTGCCCCAGCCGGGGCAGTGCGCAAAAATGGAGTTTGAATATATACGCCACGGCACCACAAGCCTGATCGGTTTTTTTGATGTTGCAACAGGCCGCATGCAAGAGCCATACTTAAACCCCACACGTACAGAGGAGGACTTTGTAAAAGCTGTAGGAGCATTGATAAATACGGATCCGAAAGCATCATGGACATTTGTCTGTGACGGTCTTAACATCCATAGATCGGAATCTCTTGTATGGTATGTGGCATGGATCTGGAACTTGGAGAGAAAGGGAAAAAGGCATTCTTAAAGACATGAAAAGCCGGAGTGAATTTCTGCATGATCCCTCTCACCGAATACGGTTTGTTTATACTCCAAAACATAGTTCATGGATGAACCAGATTGAGATCTGGTTTGGCATCATCAACCATAAGCTGTTAAGGAGGAAAAGCTACTCATCAATAGAAGAACTGGAACAAAGCATCCAACGATTTGTAGAACAATATAACCTCACTGCTCATCCATTCAAGTGGACATATGCAGGGATTCCTTTAGCAATTTAATTCACCGTTATTTATGCAATGCTGTACTAGTAAAGTTTCCCCACTATAGAAATATTCAATATTAAAAATCAACCGTTCTTGAAAAGCAAACGCATTTACTAAATATGCTAAATCATCACAAAAAGCTTTATCATCATCACATATTCCAATCTGATATATTGTGTTTCCTCTATTTTAATAATTCATTCATCCTTGAGGCAAATAATATTATAC
>CAMWMM010000647.1 GCA_947175285.1 uncultured Lachnospiraceae bacterium | reverse complement strand
GACAAATCGTGATCTGTCAACTAATATAGATGTTATTTGAAACACGCCAAAATTTATTTCCAGAAATTGCAGTCTTGGGGAATAATAGGTAATATTGCTGAAAAGGGGCGTCGGGAGGTACTTCCACAATCTATAGAAGAAATACCGGATGATTTGAAAGATATTTTATCTCGCTATAATATTTCTGATGATAAGATAATGGAGGCTATTAGCAAAAGAGTGAAACAGTAATAATATTTGTTTTACCTTTAAGGATGGGACGAAGATTAAAGTGTAAATCCCCTGCGGCGAATATGCCCGTAGGGGATATTTTCTTGATGGATAAACTGGCACTTGTCGCATAAATCATATTTCAAAATTTTAGGATAATTAACGTTTATCATCTACATCTATGATTTCTCCGACAAACATATAATGCGTTTGCCAATCACCATTTACATCGGGAGGATATACTGTTGGACTTGCCTTGTAATATTCGTGAATTGCCTCGTTCAAGTCTTCTTTTATAAACTCATGCTGATAAAGTTTCTTGCAGAGAAAAGTTAGTTCTGCTTCTTTATACCCTACACTCTTACCTATAGAAATAGGGGTAAGTCCTGCGCCTTTCACTTTGTCCTCATTGCGCCCGGAATGAGTTCCCATGTAACCCAAAGCCTTTCGATACTCTTTCGGAAAAAAGCTGACGGTAAAAGTATCATTCATTTTAAGAAATTCACAGGTATAGCGAGAAGGATAGACATATACTGTCACAATAGGTCCTACGCTTCCTGCCTTTGCCCAAATATTTCCCAAACTGCCCCATCCGACAGTGCAGCCATTAAAATGTCCAATATTTCCAGCGGTCACCAAAGCCATTTGATGGCTAAACATTTCGAAAACCTTATATTCTTTTTGCTCAAACTCTTTCATCGCACTTACCTCTTTTCAAAATCCGATTAATAAATTTATTATACCATAAAGACATGGACATTTCTACTGTTTTGTCCAGTCATTGCAGATTTGAACCCTCCCCCTACAAGGAAAAATCTAAAAGTATGCCAAAATCAAAAGGTTTAGAGCAAAATCGAATTGCATCAAAGACAGCGTTTACATAGACAATGGCTATACTGGGACGAATTTTAACTGTCCCGGTGTCCAGAAAATGCTTCCATGGTAGGAAACTCGATTACATGTATTATTGTAAAAGATTTTACACGGTTTGGGAGAAACCTGCTTGACGTAAACGATTACCTCGAATGATAGTAAAAACAGTCTTGGTAGTGTGGTCAGCTTGGATGTGTCTTTAAAAGCTATGGTCTATGAAATGTACAGCCGCAACATATCGGAGAAGATATGCAGTGTACAGCAGGCTAAAATGAAAAAGGGGGAATACCTGTGCTCCATTGCTTTTTTGGTTATAAGAAGTCAGAAACCGTAAAAACAGGCTAGAGATCAACGAAGAAGTCGCCGCCATTGGAAGCCAACAAGAAGCGTATTAATAGTACAACAAAGACGAATTTGCTTCATGAAAATGAAAATGTAAGCTACAAGGTAGTTAGTTATTCATCATACTGGTTAGTTAAAAAGTATAACAGGGAGATCGAAGATTTAGAATAAGTGGATAGGATTTCGCTCTTTATGGGCGAAGTTCAGTTTGTTCTTTTTTGTTCATAATAAAATCTTGCAAATACTCTGCTATCTTTTCTTGCGGGGTATGTGCCCATTGGTTATAATAAGTATGCAAAGTCAAGGATACTGTACTGTGCCTATACGACATGAACGATTTGGCGAAAGTATAGAGAAATGGCTTGAAATCAAGGGATTTTGGGATTGGAGAGATTCACCGGGGCGACTGGTGAACCTCTCTTTTTGGGCTTTTTTGATACCGCTGATAACATGGTGATTGCGGATAGAAAGATACAATTTGGAAAAACTTCGACTTTTGCCCAAAGTTCAATTTGGCCAAATTGTATAGGTTGTGTCAGACTGTTTGGAGTTTAGCTAAGGGTTTGCAAAATTTGTAGTTTATGGTATTCTATATATGAAATAATAAATAGGAAAGAGCTTGGTGTTTTGAGCGCTTTTTCTGTAGTTGGGCATTAAGTTATTGCTTTTTTATAACATAGAAAGAAATGTACAAAGGGGCTTGGAGATTACATGAATCGAAAACAAAGAAGAGAACTTGCGAGAAGAGTTAATCGTATAGATGATCCTGACTTTAGGAGGAGACTATTTGGCTCTATTTTGACATCATCAGGTACTGAGAAAGAAATTTTAAATATGCAGGGGGTATTATCAGAGCGTTTACACGGAATGTTTTTTCCAAAATCGGTTAAAACACTAGGAATTTGTGTTCCAGGAATAAATACAGAAATGGACTATACACAATCTTTATGTTATGCAATAAGGTTATGTGAAGTCTTCCATAATGAACTATCTGAGTATGTTAGATTTAAAAACGCATATGAGAATTGTGTATTTTCACATAACTATGCAGAAGCCGAAGGTATAATCAATGAAATGCAAGATAGAATAGGGTGCTCATTGTGGTTATGTGGTCAACGACTTATTCTGGCGGAACAGAGTGATGGATTAGAAGGTAATAAAAAACTGTTAGCTTATTATATTGATAAAAAATCCAAGAATATGGTTATTAACACTTTGTTAGAGTTCTTAAGTTATCGAGCAGAAGAAAATACAAGTTTAAATAATTATAATGAAAAAGTTGATAAGTTTTTAAA
>CAMWMM010000646.1 GCA_947175285.1 uncultured Lachnospiraceae bacterium | reverse complement strand
TAATAAGGAGGGAAGAACCGTGCCACGTAAAGGACATGTTGCAAAAAGAGATGTATTGGCAGATCCTTTATACAATAATAAGGTTGTTACAAAGCTTATCAATAACATTATGTTAGACGGTAAGAAGAGTGTAGCACAGAAGATTGTATATGGAGCATTTGCAAGAGTAGAGGAGAAATCCGGGAAACCGGCTCTGGAAGTATTCGAAGAGGCTATGAATAATATCATGCCTGTTCTTGAAGTAAAGGCAAGACGTATCGGCGGCGCTACTTATCAGGTACCGATTGAAGTCCGTCCGGACAGACGTCAGGCATTGGGACTTCGTTGGCTGACAATGTTTTCACGTAAACGAGGCGAGAAAACAATGCAGGAAAGACTTGCTAACGAAATCCTTGACGCTGCGAACAATACAGGCGCAGCTGTAAAGAGAAAAGAAGATATGCACAAGATGGCAGAGGCAAACAAAGCATTTGCACACTACCGCTTCTAATTAAGACAGGAGGAAAAAACCTTGGCTGGAAGAGAATATCCATTAGAGAGAACCAGAAATATAGGTATTATGGCTCATATCGATGCGGGTAAGACCACATTGACAGAGCGTATCCTGTATTATACTGGTGTTAACTATAAGATTGGTGATACTCATGAAGGTACTGCTACCATGGACTGGATGGAACAGGAGCAGGAAAGAGGTATTACTATCACATCAGCCGCTACAACGTGCCACTGGACTTTGGAAGAAAACTGTAAGCCGAAGCCGGGTGCTTTAGAGCATCGTATCAATATTATTGATACTCCCGGACACGTTGATTTTACTGTTGAGGTTGAGCGTTCGCTGCGTGTACTGGACGGCGCTGTCGGCGTGTTCTGTGCAAAGGGCGGTGTTGAACCACAGTCAGAAAATGTTTGGCGTCAGGCTGATACCTACAATGTACCGAGAATGGCATTCATTAATAAGATGGATATTTTGGGTGCGGATTTCTACGGTGCTGTAGACCAAATCAGAACCAGATTGGGTAAGAATGCAATTATTTTGCAGCTCCCCATCGGTAAAGAAGATGATTTTAAAGGAATTATCGATTTGTTTGAAATGAAAGCCTACATCTACAATGATGACAAGGGCGAAAACATTGATGTTGTTGATATTCCGGATGATATGAAAGACCAGGCTGAATTATACCGTGATGAATTACTGGAGAAAGTCTGCGAACTGGATGATGATTTAACAATGATGTATCTTGAGGGAGAAGAACCTTCCGTAGAAGATATGAAAAAAGCATTACGGCTTGCTACTTGCGAGTGCCGTGCCGTTCCTGTATGCTGTGGCTCCGCTTACAGAAACAGAGGCGTTCAGAAACTTCTGGATGCAGTTTTAGAGTATATGCCCGCGCCGACAGATATCCCTGCGATTAAGGGAACCGATTTGGACGGTAATGAGATAGAGAGACATTCTTCTGATGAGGAACCTTTCTCTGCTTTGGCATTTAAGATTATGGCAGACCCGTTTGTTGGTAAATTAGCATTCTTCAGAGTGTATTCCGGTACAATCAACTCCGGTTCTTATGTACTGAATGCAACAAAAGACAAAAAAGAGCGTGTTGGACGTATTTTACAGATGCATGCGAATAAGAGAGCGGAACTGGATAAAGTTTATTCAGGAGATATCGCTGCCGCAGTTGGATTTAAGATTACAACAACCGGTGATACCATTTGTGATGAACAGCATCCTGTTATTCTGGAATCCATGGAGTTCCCAGAGCCCGTTATCGAACTTGCAATCGAACCCAAGACCAAAGCAGGTCAGGGCAAGATGGGCGAGGCTTTGGCAAAGCTTGCTGAAGAAGATCCTACTTTCCGTGCGCATACTGACCAGGAGACAGGTCAGACCATTATCGCAGGTATGGGCGAGCTGCATCTGGAGATTATCGTTGACCGTCTGCTTCGTGAATTTAAGGTTGAGGCAAACGTAGGCGCACCTCAGGTTGCTTACAAAGAGACCTTTACCAAACCTATCGATCAGGAATATAAATATGCGAAACAGTCAGGTGGTCGTGGACAATACGGACATTGTAAAGTTAAATTTGAGCCTATGGATCCTAATGGTGAAGAGACATTCAAGTTTGAAACCAGCGTAGTCGGCGGTGCGATTCCGAAAGAATACATTCCGGCAGTCGGCGAAGGTATCGAAGAAGCTTCAAAAGCAGGTATTCTCGGCGGCTTCCCGGTACTTGGTGTACACGCGAACGTATATGACGGTTCCTACCATGAAGTTGACTCTTCCGAAATGGCATTCCATATTGCCGGTTCCATGTGCTTCAAAGAGGCTATGAAAAAGGCAAATCCGGTATTGCTGGAGCCTATCATGAGAGTAGAGGTTACAATGCCTGAGGAATATATGGGTGATGTAATCGGTGATATCAACTCTCGCCGTGGCCGTATTGAAGGTATGGAAGATATCGGCGGTGGTAAGATGGTAAAAGGTTATGTACCGCTTGCAGAAATGTTTGGATATTCCACTGACTTGCGTTCCAAGACACAGGGACGTGGTAACTACTCTATGTTCTTTGAAAAATATGAGCAGGTGCCTAAGAATGTACAGGAAAAAGTTTTGGCAGCAAAATCGAAATAAAGGTTACGAAACTTTATCCTGCGGAAAAAGTCTTGGCAGCAAAATCCAAATAATGCTTGAAAATATTGGCAATCTTTACTATAATCAAAGAT
>CAMWMM010000645.1 GCA_947175285.1 uncultured Lachnospiraceae bacterium | reverse complement strand
TGGGATTTTGCAGGGTGACCACATCTTAACACGTGACCAAATCGCGAAATTTAGGCTATAACTTTTCATCAATGATTTTCTAACTTTAGTCCTGATCCTGTTTGTTATATCCAATGCAAGACAATCCGGATCACTCTCTTCAAGTTCCATATCAGTAATAGTTATACTACGGTAATATGAAATTAAAGGACGTTCTTTACATATGGAACCATAATCAGGATGGAATGTTTCATGCTGTGTAGATAATTCAGCGTTCAGTATTCTTAAAATATCCTCATCATCTTGTAGCATTCCTAAACACAATTCTTTGAACTCATAAGTAAGCATCTCCTTGGAATAGATAATCTTCAACAACTGTCTGCCTTTCATTTTTTACTTAGATTGTACTCTTCATTCATATCATTGCAAACAGCAGTCTCAATATCTTTCACATCATCATTCAAACAATCTGTGATCACATAGCCCCTTGTACGCTCCCCTAACTGATATGTAAATTTATACTGATCCTGATAAGTTATCTTATTCTTTTTATCCAAATACGCCAGTGCTTTCAGGAACATACTTTTCAGTTCTGATTTTGCAGCTGAAACATACTCACAGAATAATACGCCATCAGAAATATTGCATTTTTCACAGACAGCATCTATTTCATCAGGGTGATAAACTGCATTGCAAATCCCTTTATGCATCAGTTCCAACTTTTCACAATACCAATCAGTAAATGAATACCAGTTATCATCAAGATCAAACTTTGCTTGTAGAAAGTCTATCATTGATTGGATATTCTTTCTATTGTTACTTGTACGCTGTACTTTTTCTTTTACTATATCATAAACCTTTATTATAATAAACGCATTTCCCTCTCTTACATCCTAAATTCCGCATTGAATTATAACGAGGAGGGGACAGGAGCTTTTATATTAAACGCTTTGAAAATCGCCTTATGATTACTGGTTAATTCTGTCAGCACCTGTTTCCCATTTTTAAACTGAATCAGACGAAGTTTCTTTAATTCGCTGTATAGTTTACTTAGCGAATATGATGAATATAGATTTTTATCTTCCATTATTTTCCTTATATACGACGTGATTATGAGTGAGATAAAACCTATAAATATCCGGCCTTCCATTGCTTTGTCTGTATGGATCCGCAGCCTTTCCAGATCAAGTTCATTTTTTATGTTGTCAAAAGACTTTTCTACCACGTCTTTTGTACGGTATATATTCAAAATATATTCAGAATCTTTACTGTCATTGGTCAGGATAACAAAATATCCTGTCAGTTCCAGCTGTTCCCTGATGAAATCCTCTTTCCGGTGTATGTTATACGTTCCTTCCTTGTTTTTCTGGAATGAAAAATATTTTCCTGCCTCTGCCGAGTCCATTCTGACAGTTCCGTCAACCAGTCCGTTTTCAATCTTTATGACCTTATGCATCAGCCGGTCATGTTCCTTTGCCGCCCTTTCCCTATCATAGTATATATGGAGATATGCCCGTCTCCCGTTTATTGTCTGTTTCTTTACTGCGGCATAATAAATATGCCCGTCCACCTCGATGGCATTTGACGGGCTGGTTATTGTTGCAGTATTTTCCCTGACCGCTTCTTTTGCCATACCTGTAGAAAACGGAACCCCTATAGCAAACTTAATATATTTTTCCAGCAGGACTCCTACTCCTTTGGAAGAGTAAAAGCCCTTATCCATTACAAAATGCATCTGTTTGAGCTGCAGCTGTTCAAGAAAAGCAACCATGCCAACAAGGGTACTCACATCTTTTACGCTCCCAGGGTAAATGCGGGCAAATACAGGAAGACGCGAATCCTCTCCAAAAAGCATTGCCAGATTGATCTGGGGAAGATCCTCATGGTCACGGTTATATCCATATTCAACATAATTTATCAGTTCAGACCATGAAGAGACAGAAGAAATGTCAAGTGCCAGGTATTCTTTCTCGCCACGGATCTCTGCCCATCTTTTATAGAACTGCATTCTCCTGTCTTCATCCAGGTCTTTCAACAGCCTGCTGATGCCCTGTGAGGAAGGGGCTGTCGGGACCTGGGAGTTTCGTGCCCAGTCTTCGCATAAATAAAGGGCTTCATTCTCAGAACAGGAGTGCATCGCACAGACAAGAATGTCTTTCCAGCAGTCTGGAAAAGTTTCTATCAGCGCCTGCTTCAGACCACAGGCAGAAGAAGCCTGATCCATAAGGTAGATATTCCCAAAATCGACAGACCTCATAACGGAACTGGTCTGGAAATCTGAGGTATCTGTATCTTCTCCGTAAAGTTCATAGTATTTTTTATTTGGAAGGAAAGCTCCCGTGACAGGATCCTTTTTTCCAATATAAATGCGTTTTTGACGGGACTGGTGTTTTTCAGAATCCCATTGCGCAATAGCTTCAAAAACATATGTCGTCCCCTTAATAACCTGTTCACCCCGAAAACTCATTAATTCATCACCTCGTTATAATTATTATAACGATATTGAAACAATAAATCAATGGATGCAAAGTATAAAATTCAGTATTTATGGGAGGCTAAGCCTGAAATCATTAACCTCGTTATAATTTTTGCGGAATTTAGGTTACATATTCATAATATCTCTTCCAATCTTCTAACTGTAACTGTTTTGATTTTCCTGTCTTTATTGGCTCATGAAGATATTCACAAATCTTTCTGGCGTGTTTCAAATAACATCTATATTAGTTGACAGATCACGATTTGTCTGATT
>CAMWMM010000644.1 GCA_947175285.1 uncultured Lachnospiraceae bacterium | reverse complement strand
CTACGGCTATATTTTACTTGCCGATTCCATGGAGGAAGCCGTTTCGGCAGCCAATGCCATTGCATCGGAGCATCTTGAGATTTTAACGAAAAATCCGTATGAAATCATGACAAAGATTGAAAATGCCGGAGCCATTTTCCTTGGAGAATATTCTTCGGAACCTCTTGGGGATTATTATGCGGGACCAAACCACATCTTGCCCACAAACGGAACGGCAAGATTCTTTTCTCCGCTTTGTGTCGATGACTTTGTGAAAAAGACAAGCATTATCTCATACTCGAAAGAGGCGCTTGAGAAAGCACATAAAGATATTGAGCTGTTTGCTGAAAAAGAGGGTTTAACGGCTCATGCCAATTCGATTAAAGTGCGTTTTGAATAAGTTGAAAAATTTTTTTCAACTTAGAAAGGTAAGGTGATTTCTATGGCAGGATACGCTGAAATAAAAAGGAAAACAAAAGAAACGGACATTCAGATGTCACTGACATTAGACGGAAAGGGCAAAAGCGATATCAAAACCGGAATCGGATTTTTCGACCATATGTTGTCTGGTTTTGCAAAACACGGTTTTTTTGACTTAACGCTTTCGGTTAACGGTGACTTGGAAGTGGATGGGCATCATACGGTTGAAGATACCGGCATCGTGTTAGGACAGGCTATTAAAAAAGCGATTGGCGATAAAACCGGTATGAAACGGTATGGCTTTTTCATTCTGCCAATGGATGATGCGCTTTGTCTGTGTTCCATTGATTTATGCGGAAGACCGTATCTTGGCTTTGAATGTGATTTTCAGACGGAGAAAGTCGGAGAACTGGAAACCGAGCTGGTAAAGGAATTTTTCTATGCAGTTTCCTATAGCTGCGGCATGAATATTCATATTAAGATGCTTTCGGGAGAAAATACACATCATATGATAGAAGCGATGTTTAAGGCATTTGGAAAAGCGCTTGACGAAGCGACAACGAAAGATTTACGGATTGACGATGTTTTAAGCACAAAAGGAAGTCTCGCTTAAAAAACTTACGATTAGAGAAACAGAGAGGAATTATCATGTACAAGAAATTTATACCATGTATTTATTTGTATAAAGGAAATGCGGTCAAAGGATTTGATGACAATACAATTATAGATACCAATCCGGTGGCGCTTGCAAAATTTTACAGTGATAACAATGCGGATGAACTGATTATCTATGATTTATCCGATGGTGACACGGAACATGAAGAAGCATTGGATATGATAAAAAGTATCTGTACGGAAACGGAAATTGCCATTATCGGTGCAGGGAATGTGCATCGTATGGAAGATATTAAAAAGCTGCTTTATGCAGGATGTAAAAAAGCGGTTTTAAATTATTCCAAACCTGAAAATATTGAGATTACGGAAGAAGTATCCAAAAAATTCGGCAAAGATAAAATTGCTGCCTGTATTTTCGATGTGAAAGAAATTACGGAAAATGAAGCTCTCATTGAAGAATATGTGGAAGAACTGATTCTCGTAAAAGAGCGTTTCATCAAAGAAGCCGTAGCCGTTTCCAGATTTCCGATGATTGTATCGGTACCCGAAGTCTCTTTGGATAAGATTTTGGAAATGCTTGCCAATAAAAACATATGCGGTATTTCAGGCTATGCCATTAATGCCAATGCCAAAGAACTCTCTGCCATTAAGCATTTATGCCAGACAAACGGCATTCCGGTCAACACATTTGAGTCCAAAATTCCATGGGAAGAGCTTAAATTAAATTCTGACGTGCATGTTCCCGTTGTCGTTCAGGACTATAAAACGGATGAGGTGCTGATGGTCGCTTATATGAACGAAGAAGCCTATCAGGCAACATTAAAAACCGGCAGAATGACTTACTACAGCCGCAGCCGCGATGAATTGTGGATTAAAGGCGAAACAAGCGGACATTATCAGTATGTAAAGTCAATGATGGCAGACTGCGATAAAGACACGATTCTTGCCAAAGTCTCCCAGATCGGAGCAGCATGCCATACCGGCGCGCATTCCTGCTTCTTTAATGAAATTATGAGCAGGGAATATACGGAGAGCAATCCGCTCAGAGTATTTGAGCAGGTATTCGGCGTCATTTTAGACAGAAAAATACATCCTAAAGAAGGTTCTTATACCAATTATCTTTTTGATAAAGGAATTGATAAGATTCTAAAGAAACTGGGAGAGGAAGCAACGGAAATTGTCATTGCTGCCAAAAATCCGAGTGCCAATGAAATCAAGTACGAAATTTCCGACTTTTTGTATCATATGATGGTTCTGATGGCGGAAAAAGGCGTCACTTGGGAAGAAATTACGGAAGAATTGGCAAAGCGTTAAAGGATTACCATAGGATGTTCTTTTTTGCCCCGTTTTTTCATAAAATGCTGTAACAAGTACAAAATATTGGAAAAACAGGATGCCAAACAAAAATAATGAAACGATACCAATGGAAAAAAAGATAAAGTTAGCTCAGTACATCCGTGCCGAAAATATGGATAACCGCATGAAAATAAGGCAGCGCGAGAAAATCCTGTACGGTACGGAGAATACTTTGCCGTTATGGGATAAGGGAGAATCCTTTCGCAGAGAGGAATACTCCTTGCTGCCGGATGGGTATCCGGAAGATTCCCCGCCGAATTCGACCGGTACATTCCGACTTCGTATGGCGATGGCAATTCTCTTATTTATTGGTTTTTTATTGTGTGATGCAGGGCAGTATAAAGTCTGTTTGGATATCCAATGATTGATATTTATGAAATGTTTACCGG
>CAMWMM010000643.1 GCA_947175285.1 uncultured Lachnospiraceae bacterium | reverse complement strand
GTCACTGCAAGGTGTTGACCTTTCATCACAAAAGATGGGAGGTGGTGCGGATGAAATTTGATTTCAAAGACCTCATGTCTTTCGGGATGTTCATTCTTGCATTACAGACCTTAATCATTTTGATAAGTCAGTAGCGTTTTTCTAGTATTACAAATAGAAAAACCGCCCTTGTATACTTGACCAGTTGAGAGGACGGAATTTCTATCGCTTTTTAATGGTCAACCCCTTGTAGGCGGTTGTTCCTTTTGTGATTATAATATAGCATATCCGACCATTTTATTCAAGGGTATTGTAGAAACAAGATAATTGAAGTATGAATGAAAAAAGAGGGTAACAGGATGATACATATATTACCACGTTTAGAATATAGCATTAATTCTGCAAAATCACCGGAGGATATTAATGAGATTTTAAATTCGGTAACGGCTCCTAAGAAAATGGTATTTAGCTATCTTAGCTATCCTGACAATATCGAGTTTATAGGAGAGGTGAATCCTTCGGATTTTAAGATTGTCAGTAAGCCTAAGCCACTTGTTAATAATTCTTTTATTCCTGTGATACTGGGAAATATAAGGGTAGAAAGGGGACTGACTGTTATTGATATCAAAATGCGTCTGTATTCTTTTTCGCGGTTACATTTTTGACTTTTGGACAAGTACTTGTAAGGACTGGGTTTTATTTTCCAGCGAAATGAGCGAGAAGAAGATTGGAAGAACTGCTTAAATAAAAAATTATTTGAGGTAAGATTACTAATGATTACATTTAAAAAATTAGAAATGGAAGATGTTAAAGGTTTTTGGAATTTGCTGAATGCTCTTGATAATGAAACGAATTATATGATGTACGAACCAAAGGAAAGAGAACAACGTACTAATATTCAAGAATTGAAAGACGATATGCAAAGCAATGTGATTAATGGAGATGATTTCCTGCAAATTGCACTGGATGGTAATAAAATGGTAGGATATATACGTGCGGAGAGGGGGAAATTTAATAGAATTTTGCATACTGCGTATATTGTCATAGGTATTTTAAAGGATTATAGCAGTAAAGGCATCGGAACAGCTTTCTTTAAGAATCTGGATAAGTGGGCAAAAGAAAATGGCATCGTTCGCTTGGAACTTACGGTTGAATGCCACAATAAAGCGGCAAGGCATTTATATGAAAAAAGCGGGTTTGAAATTGAGGGAATAAGAACAAAATCCATGTTTGTTGAGGGAACTTTTGTTGATGAATATTGTATGGCAAAAATTATGTGAATTAATTCCCTTTTAGATTTGGATAAAGCGAGATATGGGGGGAAGATGAAAAAATATAAGCAAAATTCAGTTGAACAAATAAAAGCCGGAACCTCTGGAGAGCGTTTCAAGTTTTGTGTAAACTCAAAATCTGATATAAGATATGTGAATAGCTTCAAATGGGCAGAGCCGATTTTTCTGGTTCTGCCCTTGTCTGTATTATACAGGGATTTTTACTGCTGTCAATGTACCAGTCGTAAAATTTCCTCCTACAGATTCCTGTCAGAGAGACGTTCCTCAAAATAAATCTCTAACTGGGAATGTATCTGTCCCCAGTCCTGACGGTGCCCTGTCCATTTCTTCGTGATATCCATCATCGCCAGATACAGCATTTTTAACAGGCTGTCATCAGTCGGAAATACGGTCTTGGATTTTGTCACTTTCCGAAGCTGGCGGTTAAAGCCTTCTATGGCATTAGTCGTATAGATGAGCCTCCTGACAGCCTCCGGGTACTTAAAATAGGTGGAAAGCGTTGCCCAGTTATCATGCCATGATTTATATATCTTGGGATATTTGGAATCCCATTTGTCTTTGAACAGCTCCAGTTCATTTAAGGCTGTTTCTTCCGTCGGGGCAGCATACACCAGTTTCAGGTCTGCCATCAGTTTTTTGATGTCCTTATAGGAAACAAATTTCGTGGAGTTCCTGATCTGGTGGATGATGCACTGTTGGATTTCAGTCTGCGGGTATACTGCCTCTATTGCCTGCGGGAAGCCTGTAAGTCCGTCCACACAGGCAATCAGGATATCTTCCACACCCCGGTTCTTTAAACCGTTCATGATGGACAGCCAGAACTTGGCGCTCTCATTCTCCCCTACATACATGCCGAGGACATCTTTTCTGCCGTTCATATCAATGCCTAATGCTATGTAGACGGCACGCTTTACAATGCGCCCTTCGCTCCGGACATGGTAGTGGATGGCATCCATGAATACTACTGCATAGACTTCCTCTAAAGGCCGTTCCTGCCATTCTTTCACAATGGGGAGTATCTTATCTGTAATCCGGCTGATGGTGCTGTCGGAGATGTCTATGTCATAGAGTTCCTTCATATGGGATTCTATGTCCCCGGTGGTCATACCTTTCGCATACATTGAGAGTATTTTTTCCTCCATGTCCTGTGTAACTGTGTTCTGATACTTTTTGATAAGCTGTGGTTCGTATTCACCGTTGCGGTCACGGGGAACAGCCATTTCCATATCTCCATAGCTGGTATGCATGGTTTTTTGGGAGTGGCCGTTTCTGCTGTTATCGGTATCTTTGTTTTTGTAATCATACTTTGAGTAGCCGAGTTCTTCATCCAGTTCCTCATCCAGTACACCTTCTAAAAGGACAGACATCATGTCACGCATGACAGCATTGACATCTGTACCATCCTTGATTCGGATATCGTTATCCTTAAGATAACCGCGCATCATTTCCCTCATTGCTGCTTTTTGTGGACTTTCATTTTTTCTTGACATAA
>CAMWMM010000642.1 GCA_947175285.1 uncultured Lachnospiraceae bacterium | reverse complement strand
TCATTGACCTCTTTTACCATTCCCTGATAAAATTCTTTTCCGGTAATACCGTCATCCGGCACTAAAAGCAATAGCGATAGGTAAGGTCTGAATAGAGAGTAATCTCTACTTTCCACCTTTTCCCCCGCTCCGCACCGTACGTGAGACTTTCACCTCATACGGCGCTCCATCAAATTAAACCTATTTACTCTATAATGGCATTACCGACTAGAATTCGATAACTGTTGGTCTTTTTAAGCGCATTTTCATTCCACAATCCTTCACTAGTCAGCTTGTTGATAAGCTCTTTTGCTCGTTCCAAATCCCTTGTGTGAATCAGTTCATAGGCATCTTTTGAAACAATGTCTATGTTTCTATAACTGTCTCCACCGTTTGGGTTTATTTTATGAACCCGCATATCATACACTGTCAGCTGCTTTTTTGTTATTGCGCACTTGCCTCTTTGAGCCGAAACTCTTGAAATTCGGTTATCATTCAGCTCCAGCGACTCATGTTCCAGCGGATGTTCCGCCAGATATCTAAAGATAACTTCCAGATGCGTAAGCCTTTTATGAATCAACAGTCTTCCTTCCTCTGTATAATTGCATGTTTTCTGATTGAATCCATACGGTACCACAAATCTCACCGCAAAAACTGGGTCAATTACTACTGAACCAACGGTGAATCTTCTGCCATGGTAAGCAGCATACTTTTCCTTTTGGAATTCTGACTGTGGTGGTCCGATTTTACCATTAGACCGTGTCATGTGTTTTAGGGATGGGAGTAATAAGTAATAAATCTCCCAAAAATCTTTGCTTACCCTTGTTGCTGCACAGTAGTAATTGTGCATTCCACGGATAACCATGTTGAGGTTACGGGCTCTGTCCTCATTGCCCTGGGCGTTCCAAATAGCTTTGCGGAGTTTTGCTGTAACCTTTTTCTTTGACTTATCCGCCATGTGGGATATGATTACATTCTGCTTAGGTCTTTCTTCCAGCTTAAGTTTAAATCCTAAGAATTCTGAATAGTGCCTGCACAGATTAGTTATCTTACTCTTTTCGGGACTCGTCTCAAGATGCAGCCTTTCTTTCAGCCACTTTTCAACAGCTATTTTAACCCGTTCAGCATCCTTCCTGTTTCTGCAAAAGATTTTGAAATCATCTGCATAACGTACAAGGTACATTTCTTTCAGCTTTGTTTTCTTTAAAGCAGTACACCTGTCCCCATCCCATCTGTATGGAAATTCGCTAGGGAAGGTTTCCCACTGATTGCTCACCCACCAATCAAGCTCATTAAGTACGATATTGGATAACAGCGGAGAAAGTATACCACCTTGCGGTGTTCCCTTTGTAGGAATTCCCTCACCCTGTATCGGTGCTTTCAGAAGCTTGCTTATTACACACAATAAGTTTTTATCATGTATACCGATTGTCCATATCTGCTTTAGTAGTTTTGCATGGTCTACATTATCAAAGAAACCTTTAATGTCGATATCCACTACATATTCCAGCTTTGCGTTAAATGCCAGAAACCTAAATCTGCTGATTGCATGGTGCGTACTGCGGTTTGGTCTGAAACCATAACTATGCTTATGAAACTTTGCTTCGCATATCGGCTCCATTACCTGTAGAATACATTGCTGTATCAGGCGGTCTTCAATGGTTGGGATTCCTAACGGTCTTTCCTTTCCATTGTCCTTGGGAATCATGACGCGCCTGACTGGGTGCGGTTTGTAGTTTGCCAGTCTGCGCTGGACATAATCTACTAAAACGTCGTTTCCCTGTTCCGCTATGTTCTGAATTGTACCCATATTTGTACCAGGTGTCCGACTTCCCTTATTTCTCTTTATCCGTCTGTAAGCAAGAGCTATATTCTGCGGACTTGCTATAAGTGACATAAGGTCTGTGAATACTGCACCCTGTTTACTTTTTGCATATAAGCCGTCAAACACATCTTGAATTACGTAGTATTCATTACGCCTTAAAACCCTGCTTTCTCTTTTCTTTGCCGTTTGGTCAGTCATCTCCTTTGTGGAGATTTCTTCTCTTAGTCATACTCGAAACCCAAAACACTTTTACCATTATTAAGTTTTAATGAATTAATCTGACTTAGGGCTATCCCTCCACGGCTTATTATCACCGCTTCACAGGTACATTGCCCCTGCTCTCACTGACATAAACTGTGTTGCCACAGACCGCCTCATTGGAATTGCACTTCCTAATCGTTGTCAGCTTTCCCCGTTCCTATTTTCCTATCTGTACATATACCCTTAGGCGCTCTCTTTGAGCCTGTAAGCTTGGTAGTGCCTGTAACACTACATGGATTTTCATAACGAATGTCTTACTCACCCACACTTACCTGACGTCACGTCATCAATGCATTTCTACATTGTCATTCTTTAGACCCTTTCCTTCAAGAGTTCGCCAGTTGCCCCTGTATAGACAACATTCTCGCCATAGGTATTTTATAGACTTCCGGCCTATCATCCACTCGACCACCTCTGGTTCGCAGTTCCTCGCCATTACACGTTAGGGTGGCTCTCAGCCGACTTTACCAAGCTTATAACCCCTCACGATGTGCAACTGTGAGACGCTATTCGGAGTATCAAAGGAGGCGTTTCAAGGCGTTACCCTGTCATTCCACCTCTCGGAAAATAAGTTGTTGTTACAACTAGATTAACTAATTGCAGCCCTCGCCCTTTGTTTATTTATGCGGCGAAACGGGTCGCACGCTCATGGATCGAGCTTGGCAGCACAATAAAGCCGTCCCCGATTTTGTCAGCGATTG
>CAMWMM010000641.1 GCA_947175285.1 uncultured Lachnospiraceae bacterium | reverse complement strand
TGGTGAAGATATTTTTGACAGGGACGCCAAATTTGTCCGGGGGGAGATTGACGAGAGTTTTCCCTCCTATTTGCGGATGCATCGGGAAGAGTACGATTTTCTCATCGCACCCGAAGTAAGTAAGGCGAAAATTGCGTGGAAGAAAGCGAAGCTGGGATGTATGCAGTTTTTGCGGAAAGTTCATGGAGCAATGGCGCGGCTAATGTGTTTGTGTATAATCATTATTGGATTAGCAGCGGTACTTTTTCTTTTTGTGAAAGAAAAAACAGATGCCCAGACGGCGGTCAGCCGTGAGCCGGAGAATGAGATTGTACAAGAAGCGCAGCAAGTGGACAGTGAGGTGCAGGACGTTGTAGTACAAGATACTAAAGTACGGAACAGCGAACAGGAGCAGAGAGAAGATGAGGCAGCACACGCGGAAGAGAGCCAGCAACCGGAGATTATGAAAACCGGTGAATGGAAGACGGAGGAATGTTATGGTTACACAGAAAGCGGAGAAACTTATCTGCGTTCCCTGACAGAATATAATAGCCATGAGGATGTAACAAGGACGATTACCTATGATGTGGACGGCAGTGTAAAACGGGAGAGGGAGTATGAGAACGAATATGATCAGAATGGAATGCTTGCAAAGAGAACAGAGTTTTGCGGAGATGAACTTTTGGGATGGGACAGCTATGAGTATGACGATGAGGGCAGGATAACATGTCGGAGCAGTTATAACAAGGATGGATGTTTAACATCTAAAATGCCATACAGTTATGAATATGACAAGGAGACAAGGATATTGCGCAGTCATCATATGGCGTTTTCTTATGATGAGAATGGAGAATATAGAGGCTCAGGTCCTTCTACCTATGCGACCAGTGAATATGACGAAGAAAACAGAATGACAGCATATTATTCCTATCCGGTCACAGCACGGTGCTATATGTATGATCAAACAGAAGAACAAATCATCCGGAGCCTGCAAGAGATAACATTGGAATCAGAGAATCCGGTTTACCAATCAATTGCAGAGATGTGCGATGAGTATGGGGAAGACATATCGATTGAGGTGTATCAGTACGACAGGGATGGAAATTTGCAGGCGATAGATGCTTACAATACCATTACAGGGGTACTTGACAGGAAGACAACCTGCACTTATGAATATGATGATGAAGGACGTATTCGGGAAGGCTCTATAGAGAGTGAAAAGGAGATTGTGTACGTTGCTTATTACTATGATGCAGAGGATGAGAGGTAATTTTATGCGGACTTTGAGTGTTTACAGCGCCGGGAAGGATAACAGATGACAGATTTTTACGGAAAAGTGTGGGAAAGAAAGATTCCCCATATGCTTTTTTATCTTGCTTTGACGATAGAGCTGGGAATGGTCATTATAGATAAAAGCAATTACATAAATCCTATTGAAGGAACGCTGTTTCGCGTTACGTTTGTTCTGTTTGCCTTAAAGCTTTTCAGTACGGAATATACATGGAAGGAATGGGCGTTCATTGTTTTTTTTGAGGTTATCGGAATCATTTCCTATAAGGTGACAGGCAAAAATGATATTATACGCATTGTCACATTTGTAGCGGCATGCAAAGGGATTCCGTTAAAACAAATGCTTCGCTATGCGTTTTATGTGACATTGATAGGATGTGCGGCGATTGTTCTTCTGGCAGTGACGGGCGTTTATGGTGAAATGACTCTTACTGCATATTACGGAAGAGGAGCAGATAATCAGGCTGTGTATGAAGACCTTTCCAGACTGGGAATCGAGGAGACACGCTATACGCTGGGAATGGGACATCCGAATGCGCTTTCCTGCATGTATTTGATGCTCTGTGCGATGGGGATTTATGCGTTTTCGGAGAAGATGAAATGGTATATTTATCTTTTTCTGATCCTGCTTACTGTCGGCGTATATAGCCTGACGGATTCCAAGACAAGTATGCTCATTACGCTGCTTTTGTTACTCGGTGCTTTTGTTATGACAGATTGTCAAATGGCAAATTGCCAATTGACATACAGTCGGTTTTTCAGAAACCATTGGATTTCTTATATCTGCGCGTTTTTGGTTTTTGTTTTCTGCATCGGATTTTCCGTGGATGCAGCGGCGAATGCCCAGAGGGTGAGGGAAGTGCAGTGGAATGAGTACTGGCATCCGAGTGATACGCCTCATGCAAAGTTATTGGCGAAAATTGATGATCATATTAACGGGAGAATCATGTCTTTAACCGATTCCGCTAATAATGACGGCACTATAGAGACCTGGTCTGTTTTTTCCAGCCCGAATAATATGGATTATTATTTTGATATGGGCTGGGTGAAGCTGTTTTATCGTTACGGCGTCATACCGGGGATTTTATACTGTGCTGCATGTCTTGCTTTATTGTGGCAGTTTTATAAGAAAAAAGACGCCTTCGGGATGGTTGTATTTACGGTACTTTCGATATATTCCGTATTGGAGGCGCATTTGTTTTCGGTTTATATCGGGAGAAATTTTTTGCTCATGATGATGGGAAGCAGCTTTTTTGATACCTGTAAAATGAATGCACGCAGATGGGATGCATCGTAATGATTGAAATTATCATAGAAAAATGGTATTCTTAACAAAAGCGACGAGGATACTGTGAAAAATGAATTTTTCACAGGCGAATTTATTCGCCTTGCAAATGTTGTGCTTACACCCAAATTAGCGGGCTGAGCAAGAATGTAGGATAATTATGAACCGTAAAAAGAAAATTATAGAAAGTTATTGGCTGTTATTTGTGGACCTG
>CAMWMM010000640.1 GCA_947175285.1 uncultured Lachnospiraceae bacterium | reverse complement strand
ATATTGGGATATGTTGTTCCATTTTCCCATTTCGATATTGCCTGATAATAAATATTTAATTTATCTGCCAATTGTTGTTGTGTCAATCCAAGAGCTCTGCGCTTGTCCATTATAAAATTTCCAACTTTAATGCTATCTAACATTTTCATACCTCCGTTTTGATTTTATAATAACTCGCCCCTATTGATTTCAGCAATAACCGTACAAGAGAACCGGAAATGCAAATTCAACCTTGAGTTGAATTTTCCTCCATTTACTCAAAAGAAAAGGCCAAGAGTGCTAAATGAGATGCCCCCCAAAACTCTTAGCCTTTATGTTCTTATATAACTCAACTTTCCCACCTGCAAAACAGGTGTAACTGCTTGATATTCCAAACAAAATAACTGCATAAATTGGTGCATTGACATTAAAAAAGCACCTGATCTTTGGTATAATAAAGTCACCACAACAAATAAAATCCAAAAGAAAGGTGCTGACTTTATGATAAACCAAATGAACCAAAATGAAAATACCCAAAATAAGTTTTCTCATGCAATTCATGAATTAAAAATCGGAAGGCTGATTCGCCAGTCCAACATCACTAAAAATTGCGGAGTTCCTGCCTTTGAAGTATTTCAGTTTTTATTATTGCTGGTGTTTCAGGGAAAGAACCTTTTTCGTTTCCTGAATTCCAAGCATAAAGAGCAGGCTGTCTCTAAGAACACGTATTACCGTTTCCTGAATGAAACATCCTACAACTGGAAGAAGTTTTTATTTCTTCTTTCATTAAAAGTAACTACTGCATTTGACCATTTAACCAGACCGGAACGGGTAAAGGCCTTTATTTTAGATGATTCTGTTATCAAAAGAAACCGTAGTAAAAAAGTCGAGCTGCTTGCCAGAATCTATGACCATGTGGAACATAAATTCCAGAGAGGTTTCTCTATGCTTACACTCGGCTGGACAGATGGCTACAGCTTTGTCCCTGTCGGATTTAACATGCTGTCCTCCGCAAACAAAGCCAACCGCTTTCAGGAAACCGCAGATAACATTGACCATCGTACGAATGGTTACAAAGCAAGAAAGGACAGTATGTTATCAAAACCGGAAGCTGCCATCAAACTGCTCAAAGGAGCTCTTGATACAGGCATCGTTGCAGACTATGTTCTTATGGATACATGGTTTACAACAGAACCCATGATCGCATCAGTGCTTGAACTGGGGCTTGATGTCATTGGCATGGTCAAGCAGTTAAAGCAGAAATATTACTTTCATGGAAAGGCATATACTTTGCCGGAATTACAGAAATTTGTAAGATATAATGGTGCTTCAAACATTTTTGGCTCACTGTTTGTAACAACCAAAAAAGGAATTCCTGTAAAACTTGTTTTTGTACGAAATCGAAATAAGAAAAGTGAATGCTTATATATACTAAGCACAAATACTTTACTATCAGATTCAGAAATCGTACGGATATACGGAAACAGATGGTCCATTGAATGTTTTTTCAAGGCATCAAAATCTTTCCTAAAGCTGGGTACGGAATTTCAGTGCCGCAGTTATGGTGCCATGGTCAGCCACACAACGATCGTTTTCGTGCGTTACATCCTGCTGGAATGGATTCGCAGAAACGAAAACGATGAACGCAGCTACGGCGAATTATTTTACATGTTCTGTGATGATATTCAGGACATGGATTTAACAAACGCACTACAGAGTTTAATGGCTCTATTTGTAAATATAACAACAGCATTTTCTGCACAAATCATAGAAATGATTAAAAATCAAGTAAACAATTGGATGGCATCTCAAGCTGGATTCATTCAGGCAATGTTTAGTGATTTATGCTGGGAAAGTTGAGTTACTAATGATAAATTTGAAAGTAATCTTATGGCGATTGTTAATGCTTTTGATGATGCGTCAAGTATAAATGATCATAAGTCAATATGGGTACAGGGAACATATGGAACGGGAAAGAGTCATTCAACAGCGGTGATAAAGCATTTACTTAGTGATAAGTTAGAGGAAATTTCTGATTACATAGAAAAATTGAAAAATGTACAGCTGAGAGCACAATTAGTAAATCTGCGTAAGAATAAAAAAATATTTCCTGTCGTTTTGAAAGGTACAAATGAAATTGTAGATGTAGAGGAAATGAAATATGTTATTCAGAGAGCAGTAACAAAGCAATTAAGGGATGCAGGAATTGAAGTCACAGTAAAGTCTGATTTTGATGCTTTGATTTCTATGATAAACGATGATAGATTTGCGTCATTCTGGGAACATGAATTGAATGGAAGTTTAAAAAGATTTGCAGATTCCGTTGAAGGAATAAAAACTCTTCTGTTGAACGGAGATGTTGATGTTTTGAAGGAGATTAATTGTTCTTTAAAAGATTCTAACATGATGAAGGCAACGGATAATATAGTTGTATGGTTGACAGAAGTAAATAGAGAATTAAAGAAAAAAGATATAGCAAATAATCTTGTTATATTTTGGGATGAATTTACTTCACTTTTAGAAATTGCTGAGCGTCGAAGCATTCTTAATACAATACAAGATATAGCTGAATTAAGTAAAGCGCCAGAACGAGATAATACTAATGAGTTAATTGGTGTTTATGTTTTTTTAGTAACGCATAAGAACATGGAAGCAACAGATAGTTATAAAGAGTTAAAGGAAAGCGAGAAAACTATGGCTAAAGCTCGTTTTCTTGAATTAAAATATGATATGCAAGATATTACAACATATCATATTCTTTCAAGTGCTCTTAAAATTAGCGCCGCTGAA
>CAMWMM010000639.1 GCA_947175285.1 uncultured Lachnospiraceae bacterium | reverse complement strand
AATGAGAAAAAATGCGGCATTTTTCAGTGGCTTTTAGTGCTTTCTATCGGTAACATACTGCTTTTGTATTTGCTATTATTTTCGGGGCGTATAACGAAAACCGGCGCGATATTGGAAATGGCGGGACTTGCTTTTACATTTTATTTTTTCTATTTAGGATTAGCAGCATTTATCATGATGAGACTAAAACATGCTCAGAGAGAATGCAATAGCATTTGTTTTTTTTACGGAAAAGACCATCTGTTTTTGATAAGGCAGTTTTCCTCTAAAATCAGGAATACCTGTTTTACATTAGGGACGCTCAGTCTGTTGTTTACATTAGCGTTGCTGGGAAGTTCTCTTGCTTTTATGCTGAGTGATTACCAGAATAAGCAGCTCAATGTGGAATATCCGTTTGACATTATTATCATCAGTGATGATACGGAAGCGGATTTTGTAAAAGAAGAAAAAGAGATAGAGCGCACTGTGCCAATAAAAGATAAATTGATTTATTCTGTTTATGAAAATGGAACGAGTGATGTCAGGGATTTCTTATATCAGCATTTGAAGACATTTTCCGGTGATGATGTAGAAATGATGGAGGTAAAGCGGGATATAGCATACTATGAAAATGATGTGTATATAGGGTTTACGGATTATAATTATTTGAGAAAGATGCTGGGGTATGTACCGGTTTCCATGCAGGATAATCAATATTTAATCCATATGCCGAACCGGGTATATAGGGAATTAATAAATACGGAAATGGACATATGTTTGCAGGCAGACGGATATGGCGGTAAATTGGATTTTTATGGATACCAGACAGAAGGATTCGCGCAGGCAGGACATAATGGAGCGGATTTTCTGATTATTGTACCAGATGCTTTTCTGGAGCAGATGCATCCGTATTTTTCCCTGATGGCGGTTATGACAAAAGAAGAAGTGCCGGAAGAGTTGTCTGAGCGTTTATATCAGTTAAATGGGAAAGTACGCGGTTATGATGAGATAAACGATTATATTAAAATTGGAAGTGAAGAAATGTTTCTGACACCAGCGTCAATACAAGTGAAAAGCAGGGAGGTAACGGAACTGAAATTTTTAATGAGTACATTGTCATTTCCCTTATTTTATATTGGACTGGTGTTCTTATGCGTTTCATTAACCGTTCTTTCCGTTCAGCAGGTAAGTGATGCTGACAAATACAAATTCCGTTACCGGATTTTGTATCAGATAGGAATGAGGATGAAAAGAATACGTTTTTTGGTAGTGAAACAGTTATTTTTTTACTATCTTTGTCCGGTTATAATAGCTGTCCTTATTAGTGGGGGTATGATATTGTATATTGGAAGGCAGTTTGTTACCCATACAGGGATTGATACAGCATGGAGCCTGTATTTTATGCTTTCGCTAGCGGGATTTTTGGGGATTTATGCTCTGTACTTTTGGATGACATATTTTCAATTTGTGAGGAATGTTGATTTCATTTAAGGTTTTTACTATAATTGAGTTGCGAAGTATAAGTTTGGGAGATTTAGTTATGAATGAAAGACAGCAAATTATATATATGCAGGCAAGACTCATGAGACTGGCATCTAAAGAATGGAAGAAGCCAATTGAAATAATAACTGAATTATTTGCAAACTATGGTGTTTTACAATATGTTGAGGATTGTTTTGGCATTTTTCATGTAGAAGGCGATGAAGCAATATTAGACGATATTGAAATATATCTTAAAAGTAAAGGGGTGATGTATGATGCAGAAATTGACAAAAAACATGCTATAACTATCGAAAAAGTTGTTGCGGAAGAAACAAAAAACAATGCGATTGATTTGATGATAACAATGGTTGTAGATGAGCTTGCAGAGGATTTGCAGTTGGAACCTACGGAATTATTGCCGAAATTTATGGCATCCGAAACAGGGAAATTATTATATGATGAATCTTCTAAGGTATGGTGGAATGGACCGTCGGATATTGCGGAAATGTACAAAGCGGAAATTGCAAATAAGGAGAAAAATAATTTTTTCATAGAGGGTTTACAGGGAGCGGGGAAAACTACATTTGTGCAGCGGCTTTCTGATAAGTTAAAAGATTATACGGTTTTCCGGGAGGGAGATTATTCACCTGTTGAACTTGCATGGTGCGCTTATGTTACGGAAGAACAATATAACAAAATATTGAAGGAATATCCCTCGCTCCGTGCGGAAATTCAGGAAAAAACAGTTGCGGAAGACAGCCATAAAATTATCTGTTATACGCGAATATTAACAGATGTTCCGGACTTTCATAAAAATATGGAAAAGTTTGAAATTTATAATGGAAATCTGGAAAAAGAATCTTTTGAGAATGTAATTTTTGAACGCTTTGGAAAATGGAATGGAACAGGACAGATTTTTGAATGTTCTATTTTTCAAAATATTATCGAAAACCAGATGCTGTATCTTATGATGACGGATGAAGAAATACTGGATTTTTACAGGAGATTAAAGAACGTCCTTGCAGGTAAAAAGTATAGGATTATCTATCTGGATGTGGAGGATATTCGGGGCGGAATTGATGTTATCAGAAAAGAGCGTTCAGACGATAACGGAAATGAATTATGGTTTCCGTTGATGCTTCGGTATCTGGAAGAGTCGCCGTACGGAAAAGAGCATATGCTGACGGGGATGGAGGGACTGATGGCACATTTGGAAAGAAGAAAGGCTTTGGAACTTCGGATAATTGAGGAGATTTTTAAGGAGGAGAGCGTGATTGTTAAGGCTAAGAAGTATACGATGGAGGATGTA
>CAMWMM010000638.1 GCA_947175285.1 uncultured Lachnospiraceae bacterium | reverse complement strand
CATCATACACATAATGACACTACTTACTGCGGCTATCACCATGAAAATGGTTTCTGTGACAGTACTTGTGTTGCACTGTGCACGGTTGAAGGCTGTATCTCTACAGAACGGCATGAACACAATGGTGTTACTTACTGTGGGTATAGCCATGAAAATGGTTTCTGCGATGGATCTTGCCAAATTGTGCAGTAACTTTCTTTCTATACAAACCATACATGTTTCAAACTGTCATACTGGAGCATATCTTAAATTTTTTTTACCGATCTGCACATCACATTAAATTGGATGTGCAGATTACGGAAACGAATTTTAAGGTATGCTCTGTTTTTATGTATAGGTATCGCCAAAAATGCACCGTTGCAGACCTGCAAAACCTGCCTGCTCAATGTGAGCAGCAGTGACAAATCAGTTAGAGTATCCCCTGAAAATAAGCAACAATTTCCTTCATCCTGCTCTCCTGTTTTACATGGAAGGGACAACGGGATTCGCAATGTCCACACTGTACACAGTGCTCTGCCCTGACCGTCAGATTGCGGTAATGTTCTGCCGCCATGGAATCTCCATTCCTGGCAAGGTCATAATATTTATTGATGATACCGATATCAAGCCCTTTAGGACAGGGTTTGCAGTGGTTGCAGTAAACGCACTTGCCAATAGCTTCCGCAGGACTAAAAGAACCAATTACAGAATAGTCCCTTTCCACTTCTGGTGATTCAAAGTATCCCAGCAAGTGCTCAACTTGCGCTACACTGGACATTCCTGGTAGAACCGTCAGCACACCAGGCCTGTCCAGCGCATATTGAATACACTGATAATGTGTCAGAGCTTTTTTAAAAGGCGAAATAGCCGCATCCAACAGCTGACCGCCGGAAAAGGGCTTCATCACGGATATTCCAATTCCCTCTGCTTCGCAGCGGCGGTAAATAGCAGAACGTTCATCCACGGAACCTTTGGCATAGTCACCCTTTTGATAGTCATAACCCGGATTCACGGAAAACATCAGCATATCCACAGACGCCTCATCTAATACCTGATGAATGGTGGCTGGGGTATGTGAAGACAAACCGATATGTTTTACAACTCCCTCGTCTTTCATCTGTATCAGATAAGCTAATGCTCCGTTTCGCTGGTATTCCTGCCAGTCGGAAAGTTCATCAATGCAATGGATAAACCCATAGTCAATATAATCTGTTTTAAGCTGTGTAAGCTGCCACTCAATGCTGCGTCGGATTGTTTCGCCATCTGTACTCCAGCCGTAAGATCCAGAAGCATAATCTGCACCAAAATGAACCTGATAAAATACATTTTTTCTCACTGCACCAAGAGCAGTTCCAAAGTAGGGAAAAGTCCCGCCCTCCGCCGTTGCGAGATCATAATAATTGATACCACCTTCATAGGCTCTCTGTATCGCTGCAACAGCATCTTTTTCACTTGCTTCCGCAATGTACGAAGTTCCAAATCCCAAAACACTGATCCTGTCACCAGTTTTCTGATTGATCCTATATTCCATATTCTTCCTCCATAAAATCTAAAAGCATTAATCAGGATTTCACATATCCAGTGATAGTAAACTTTTCCATGTCTATTATCGTTCATACTATCATTACGAACTCAAACCCATCTTTCAACATTCGGTCTGGCATGATCCACCATACTACCCTGAACCGCTAGACCGCCTGTTACTGTAGCGCCCTTGCAGGCATTCCGAATCCTGCCTTCCGTTCCAATCAAAATTTTCCAAAAAAGTATATACCTCCATCGGTATATCACCCCAATAGTCTGGATAGCCCAGATAAATTTCATCATAATCCTCCAGGCTGTCTGGCAGAGAAACCAGTTCCGGTCTTGCTTCTGCCTGCAGATCTTTTTCGCCTGTACGATACAGGTGTCGTAATCTGCAGCGTAAGGAATCTTCTGTTCAATCTTAAACAGATCAGCCCCTGTTGTCTCTGCAACCATATTTATCACTTTTTCTGTATTACCTGTGGAAATGTAACGGCGGCTTCCACTGAAATAATTCTCATCCGCCCTTGAATAGAACACCACTAACTTTGCCAATTCGGTATTTTGAAGTTTCAGTAATATATCCGCCCTTCCCTCCGATCACCATCAGACGGATCTTCTATAGATTTTCCATATTAAGGAAATCCATTGGGAGCCTACCATACCCTGATAATATTCCTGTTTTACTGCATTTTTGACAGAAATATCATCTGGCCTCTTTTCTTTCTTTATTATTATATATGGAAAAACATATCAAATCAAGGTGTCAACATGAATCTTTCTTTCTTGTTGTTTATTTATTAAATAGACAACAAACTTATTTATTTTTATTTATGTTTCTAAATTTCCCTTTTTCTTCAACAAAATTCAATATATACTAAGGACTAAATTACAGTCAGTTAGGGATATAAATACAGTCAGACAGGTTCATTTTAATGGTCAGCTAAGGACAAAAATACAGAAAACTGCAGCGTACAATCAAAGGACAAATTTACAGATAGTTAGGGACGAAAATACAGTCAGAAAAGGATTCATTTATGGAATGAAGAAGCAAGGGACAATTTTACAGTGAAGGGAAGGTAGTGCAGTTAATATCATTGAAATTTTATGGGATATGATACATTACGAAGGACAATTTTACAGATAGCACAGTTTAGATAGGGACAAAAATACAGATATATATTTTTTGAAAGGACAAAAATACAGAATACGGGAAGAAAGCTGTGCGTTTGATCATATGTAATAGGAAAATAGATAAATATACTAAATCATAAAATAATAT
>CAMWMM010000637.1 GCA_947175285.1 uncultured Lachnospiraceae bacterium | reverse complement strand
TATCTAAATCAATCTGCTCTACCCCATCGTCATAAATTTCACGGAATACCGCAATCTTATTGTTCCTGCCCCAGGCCAGAACGCCGACAATCAAAACAAGCAGGACAACACAGGAACTGTTTAAGAGTACTCTCTTCATCACTTTTCCTCCCCTTTCTTGTCATTCATTTCCTTTGGCAGCACGTTGTTCACCTGGGGCGCAGGCAGACTCAAAGTGAATAATTCCTTAAGCAGCCACCGAAAGAACAGCAAAACAATCATTGGCAGAACAAATGTCGTCACAATCATAATTGCAATGGAATTAACACATTTTTTTAAGACATTTTCAAAATATGTCAGCAAATCCGATATTCCCTGAACAGCCGTTTTAAATGCATCGGTTAGTTTTTCAAAAACAGTTGCTCCTTCATCGCCTGAAGCCATGACTTCATTAACCTTTTCGGCTCCGTCATTAGCCTCCGATATTGTTTCATCCACATAAACCAGATAATCTTCACATACTTTCTCCGTAAAATGTGTACTAAGCGGTATTACAAGTACAACTGACAAACCAAGCATCATAAACTTTGATGCAAAAACCTTAAATACAGCTTTCCCGGACAACACCGACAGTATATAAAGGCCGCATGCAAACGGTATGATATACACAAATGAAAGTTTGATTCCTTCCACAACAATTAATTTTTCCACATATAAAACCGCAAAAATGAATATACAATATTTATTCATATCCGCTATAGTGTTAGCTAACGGACTGCCAAAATCATCCGGAAGCGCCGTAATTGCAAGGGAAACCGCTATCGTCGCGCCGGAGAATTCCATAACAGTCGTTTTGCTTTCTTCCAGGCTTTCAAGGGTCTCCTGTACAAACTCACTCTCCGGGACTTTATATGCCAAAATAAAGACAGAAAACACGATAATAAATATTGCCAGCAAAATCCTCGCCAGCTTTTCAGTATGTATTTCTGTAAAATTTGTTGTCAGCCATTCTTTTAGATTCACCTTTTGTAACCTCCGTGTTTGTTATTATTACGTTTAAATTTTACACCTGCATGACATACGCAGGCAAGTATAAAACACTCCATGCTTTCGAAAGTAAATCCAATATTTATCATACGCCAATTATGTCACTCTGCTTTTCTGTGATGCTTCAACCGCAATCTTTCAATTGGATATAAGCGCAACATCATATTTTCTTATCTCATATCCCAGTAATTGCATAATTTTCAATTCATCCTCTGCATCCAAAACGGCATTATGTGTCTCACTATATCCCTTATTATTGCTAAGCATTTTCAATATACTTTCAACGCCATATCCACATTTTAACTTTCCGGTTCCATAACAATCCGCAGAACTTGTTATAGCTTTATTATATTGACGATATGCCGCCAAACGCATAATATCATACCATTTATACTTTGAATATTCCGGCAAATGTCTCTTATCAAAAGCCGCATTATATGCAAAAAGTTTCTGCACATGGTAAGTATCTAACCATTGTTTAATCTCTTTTAAAGCCTTCCTTCTATTTGCAACACAAACCCCCTTTTCATCAAATCTTAATTCATTTGAGTACATTCCGCCTCTTTTATACTCTGGATCAATTATGTAATATACAGAATCAATTTTCTTCTTAGTTTCCGAATCAGCAACTACTACCCCGATTGACATTACCTCATCATCCCAGTTTGTCTCAGTATCAATCACCGCAAATTTATCGCTAATATACTTTTCTGGATTCTCCTCAGATAAGCCTGACTCATAATAATTGTCTATCGCTCCTTTCGTCACAGCTTTTGTAACTGCATTCAAAAACTTTTTTCTATCCGGCACCTCTATCTCATATGATGTATTATCTCTTGTATTCCATAGAACGCCTTTTTTCAAATTCATCGCAACCATATAGCAGGCACACTGTAAGAAATGTTCATGTGTTAATTCCGATACGAATTTTAATTCATATACAATATCATCCTTAACCACATCAGCAAGCCCCTTAGCCGAAAACTTAACTTCTCCATTTTTCAGATCCCCAAAATTAATCTGGCACTCAACCTGCGCATCCTCTTCGCCGTTCAATCGGGTTTTTAGTCGCGCCTTTATCAACTCGCTTTCTTCCTCATTTACAAACGGAGCAATCACTTGCGTTCTATATCTTTTTTGCTTCGTGTCAAGTGAAACCAAAAATAATATTTTTTGATCTAAGGAAGCGTTTCTTACTGATTTCGTATACAATCCGGCTAATTCAGGATTCAATAATATTTTTAATTTTATAGCTGCATCTATCTGATAATGTTCAAAAAAGACCGCTTCCTGATATATTCCAATACAAGGCGATAAATCTATTAAAGCATCCGTACTTTTTATATCTATAGTTGAATCATCTTCTGGTGTCATCTTACTAATTTTTAACTGTGAAAAACACTTCTCTACATCTTCTTTATACTTGAAGTCAAACATTTCACTGATATCTAAATCGTCAAACTTTTGATTCGTTGTAATAAATGTTGAAAGAGTTTTTTCAGACAACATAGCCTCTTCCGATTTCACAAAAATAATGTGACTCTTCCCCCTGCTAGCAGCTACACAGAAAATATTTCTCAAAATAATATATGATTGCTGCGGCTTTGATATCCTTACACCCCAATAGCTTTCAGTAAAATCGAATACAACACAAATTTTTCTTTCTAATCCTTTGCTGCTGTCATAAGTTGTAAATATTGCAGAATCTTCTTTCGGTTCTGTTTTGCCCATGGAATCATTATCCGATATGGTTGCATACAC
>CAMWMM010000636.1 GCA_947175285.1 uncultured Lachnospiraceae bacterium | reverse complement strand
ATAAAGCATTGTGCAGTTTCCTGTTTTGTGCAACGGTCTTTTTATCATAATTAGCATAACAATACAGACATCCGTGCCCGCATGTATTGTATGCGCCGATATCCGCCCCTAACAGGCAGCTGCATTCATTTCGCGCCGCTTTCTTCTTCGGCACGCCTAGTTTACAGTCCAATGCTTTCTCTAAGACATCCTTTGACAGACAGCCGTCCGCATCTACATTTTCCCGGACCAGACCTGTATTCTCACAACATAAATGTATCTGCAGCCGATTTTCTTTTGCAGCCTTGGAAAATGCGCTTATCAGCCTTTCCTGTTCTGCGCCTGTCACACTTCGCACCCCCGGAAAATTCCGCTTCGTTTTTTCATACAAATCAATAAAACTTACCACACATTGCTCCGTATATTCTGAAAGTGCTTCTGCCATCTGCGCAAACTGCTCTATATGATAATCCACCGAATACTTATCCGTAATAAAAACCGGGTCATACCGCCAGCTCATCCGCCCTCTTCCGACTATCTCAGAAAGCTGCTTAAAAGAATGAATGACCTGCTCCTTAGACGGCACATACGGTTCTATATCTTTTCCATAGGGCGTAATTGTCACAAACCAAAAAGTATCAAATGACGATAAAAGTGAAATCCGCTTAAGCATGGGCTGCGGATTTTTAGTACAAAACACTATCATATCTATTACTTCCGGGCGCAGCAGATACCGTGTGATTTGTGCCGGATAATAGGGATTTCTCACCAAAACCTCCCCCGCCTCAATACGGTTATAAAACCAGTCGCTGTAATATGCAGGGATATCGGTCCTGCTGCCTGTGTTTAGTATCATTTTATCACGCACCTCTGATAAAGCATCTTATGATAGCAGTATAAAAAATAAGAAGCCTGAAAACCTCAGGCTTCCAACAAGCTGCTGACGGGAATCGGACCCGTGACCTCCGCACTACCAATGCGACGCACTACCGACTGTGCTACAGCAGCCCATTTCTATGAAAACAGCATGTAGCTGTTTACCGAACTGTATTGTATCATAGAGCATTTTACTTTGTCAATAGACATCCTGCACGGAAATCAATTTTCAGTTATCGTTCAAGCTTAGAGCCGGCAGAATATACATAAATCCCTTGTCGGCACGCTTTCGCTCCATGAAAAACGCAAGATATATGCATTCTTCTGCCGATTCAAGATTAAATGATAACTGAAAATTGATTTCCGTGTGCATTTTATTCCTCTCTTCGCCGTATCGCCTTTTTCAACTTGCTCTTAATACGCTGTAAGGCATTGTCCGTAGATTTTTCATCCCTGCCAAGCACTTTGGCTATCTGGGTATAGCGCATCCCAGTCAGATATAAATCGAGCACCTGCTTTTCAAAGCTGCTTAATTCTTTTTCAATCGTCTTTTCCAGCTGTTCCACATTTTCCTTATCAATCAGCATCTCTTCCGGGCTCTGTTCCGATTTCAGCGCTAAAATATTCACAAGCGCCATGTCTTCTTCATTCTCTGCATTTTCTTTCGCCGTTGCGTAGAGTGATATATAAGTATTTAAAGGGATATGCTTCTGTCGTCTGGACGCCTGTACGGCGGTATACATTTGTCTGGAAATACACAAATCGGCAAACGTAAAGAAACTGGCGTCCCTGCCGCTGTCATAATCACGCACCGCTTTAAAAAGCCCAATCATCCCTTCCTGAATCAAATCGTCTTTGTCCGCGCCAAGAATATACATGGATTTTGCTTTGCTCTTTACAAGATTTTTATACTTATTCATGATAAAGTCAATGATACCTGCCTCACCGTCCTGCAGAGACATCATCAACTCCTCGTCACTGTACTGCTGGTATTCTTCTTTCACCCTAATCTTCCTCATCCTCATTATAATACTGCACGATTTCACTGGCAAAATGCTCGGCAAGAATCTGATATCCCGCATGATTTCCATGCACACCGTCCGGTATATACTCTGCAATAACATTGGCATCATGGGAATCCAGAATATTGGAATTATATAAGTCTATCAATTCGAAATCGTACTCTTTTGCCAATGTCTTAATTACTTCCACAAAATTTCTCTGCGGCAGCAAATATTCTCGCTCGCTCATTAAATAGTCCTGCAAAACATTAGGCAGCGGTGTAGCAAAGAAAATTACCGCATCCGGATAGTTTTCCCGCAAACCTCCCATCAGTTCATTCAAATCACCGCAAAACGTACGATAATCTCTCTCTTCCAAACTTCCGAACTCATCATCAGATACGCAGAAGCCGTCGTTAGTGCCGCCTAACACAATGATGATATCAACATCTTCCGGTATCTCCGTATACCGCTCAACAAAGGCATCCGCCCAATATCTTCCAATTGAGGAACCGCCGATTCCCAAATTATATACTTCCCCTGCACCGAGAAGTTCCTTCAGCTTGGCCGGATAGGCATACTGCTCATAATTTTCCTCACTCTCAAGGTTCGCCGCTGCGGTAATGCTGTCTCCCAGACAAGCAATTTTCATTTCGGAAAAATCATACTGGTTCTCTGCAATCCGCTCCCTGTCCGCCTGATTTACTTCCAATGTCTCCTGATAAGAAGTCCGCAGTTCTTTTCTCTCTTCCAGACTCATTTCCGGCTGCTCATAAATATACCGCCACTCGTCAAAGATACTGCTTTCTGTCATGCCGCCGTCATAATAATTCACTTCGGCATTATTTTCCGATACGCTTCCGAGCAGCCATCCGAAAGGAGCATCGTTTCCGGAGACTGTCATATTGCCAGATACCGTTTCGTTTCCTGA
>CAMWMM010000635.1 GCA_947175285.1 uncultured Lachnospiraceae bacterium | reverse complement strand
TCGTGTTCGGGGACAGCTTCAAGGTCACGAATGTAGCGGTGCTTGAGGGCAGCAAAGGCAATTTCGTGTCCATGCCCAGTTTCCGAACAAAGGAGAGGGACGAGTACAACAATCCGGTTTACAAGGACGTTTGCAACCCGATCACGAAGGAGTTCCGTGAGGAACTGTACGGCGACATTTTAAAGCTCTATGAGGAAATGGAGCAGACAGGCAAGGCAGAGGTCAAGATAGAGGCTGACGAGCCAGAAGAACCGGAGTTCACGGTAAGGGTAACGCCTTTTGAGCGTGAAGGCAGCAACATGGTAGGTCTTGCGAGCATCGTGCTGAATGACAGCTTTGCGGTAGGCAATCTGAGCGTGGTGCAGGGTAAGAACGGGGTATTTGTGGCGATGCCGTCCTATAAGGCAGGCAACAAGTACAGGGATGTATGTTTTCCGATCACAAAGGAGTTCCGGGAAAAGCTCAATGATGCGGTTCTGGATACTTATCAGCAGGCAAAGGAACAGGCAATGCAGGAGGGACAGGAGCGTGCCTCGCAGCAGATGCAGACTGATAACAGAGACTTTGTGAAGTGCAGTGGGGAGCCGTTGCCATTCCGCTAAAAAGAAGCGTTTAAATGCTGTATTTTCTAATTGACATTACACTCAAATGAGTGTACCATGTATTTGCAGTCAATTGACTGTAAATACATGATTGGAGGAAGAAGTATGGAATTTACAGATTTAAGCGGTTTTCAAATGTGCCATGTTGATAGTGATATGCATTCAGTTCTAAGAGAAAAACGTGTGGTCTTAGGACTGACACAGCAGCAGTTGGCAGACAGGGCAAATGTTGTCCTCCAACAGTACCAGAAGTTTGAGAGTGGGGAACGGAATATTATGACATGCTCATTTCAGATCGCCTGCCGGATCATTGAGGCACTGGAGATGGATATTACTGACTTTTATCATGGGGAGTATACCATTGGCGAAGAGGTGGTCATGTCCAAGAAAGGTCTGCGGTACAGGAAAAGCGGCAGGCTGATCAGCGATAATATAGAAGAGGAGGAAACAGATTAATAAATTTGATAGGAAAATTAGTACATTTATTTTTTGCCCGGAGAAATCCGGGCAATTTTTGCGCTTTTTTACGGAAATAAGAATGAAGAATAAAAGTTTACTTACAAAAACAGCTTTGGGGAAAGGAAAAAGAAAATGGAAATGACAGAAAATGTGGAACTTACAAAGGAAAAAAATCTTACGGAATTGATGGATCTGCTCCGCAAGAACAATATGCAGGAAGCCGCTAACAATATTTTTGAAATGGCAGCGTATGTCGATGTGATGGGGAAAAAGATGGATTCCGTCCTGCAGGAACTTACGACGGTTAAAAACCAGCTTCATAAGATGGAGGAATGGGAGGCAGAGAAAGGACTGAAACAGTCACTCAAAAAGGCAGTAAACAAGCTGGAACAGGATGGTAAGGTAATGAAAGAAAAACTGTCTGAGGTCAAGGCAGAAATCAAGGCAAAGGCAGGGGAGATTGTAACGGCAGTAAAGCAGAAAGGGAAAGCAGCCTTAAACAAGGTGGCAGAGTTTCTTGGAATCAAAAAGAAACTGGAAAATATTCGCCAGAATGTGCAGGAGTCCATAGCTGACGTAGACAAGAGCATTGGCAAGATAGACGCTTTCGGCACAGGTATGAGGGAAGCCGGACAGAAGATTGCCAACACATTTCGCACCTTTGCGGATAAACCGGAAAAGGAATACGGGGAAAAGAAGTTCTCAAAGACAGAGCTGATAAAGAAGCCTTTTCGGGCAAAAAGAAAGCTGCTGTTCGGTATCTTAAACTGTGCGGATGCCGCCATAGAAAAGACCGAACAGCTTGCCGCAGAGGTAAAACAGTACCAGACGGATAAGGCAGAACGGCAAACAGGCAGTATTGGCAGCATGGAGGCTGTAAACCCGGCTGAACTTGCAAGGGTGGCAGAGCCGGAGTTCCAGTATGGGGCAGAGGTTTTTGAGGAGTACCAAAAAGAAGCAGAGAGAGCAATGACTAAGGGTAAAGCAACAAAGGATGTGCCTGTAAAGAGTGGAAAGGGTCGATAATTGCCACGGCTTTGCAACCCCATATCAAATTTATAAATTGACTAGCGGAACATGCCGGCTGCAGATGATGGGAAATTATGAACTGCTTTGGATATAGTTACGGAAAAGAAGGTGCAGAGATCATCACCAAGATGACGATTAGGATGTTGCAAGATGTTATGCAGGATATGATAACAGATACAAGCATGAAATGTGTAAATGTTTTACAGATTATGTAAAGTTCCAAGCTGGAGTTCGTTATTGCTCACTTCGTTCCAGTAACGTAAAAAATACTTGCAAAATTTGTTTCGTAAATGAATTTTTACTTGTTGTTGGTATGTATAGACAAAATATAACTGATTATTTATAGAATTTATTATGGAAAAGCAAAGATTCTATAGTAACAATGAAGGATCTTTGCTTTTTATGAGAAAATAGTAGGACATAATTTAGCTCAAATATCAGTTATATATTTTACTGCAAAAGTCCTAAAAATATATTAAGGATATTGATACAAGATGTTGTTCATAGGACTTTTATTTATGGTGGTGTCGCAATGCGATATGGGAGTTTTAGGAATAAAGTCAGATTTTTTTAATTTTGGTTTATTTCTTTTTTAATCTTTAAAACAGCACATGTCCCCATACTTTTAGTACTATGAAAAGCAAGTCCGTATTCCGCGCCATAATACAATTGTATTCTTTGATGCACATTTTTCACG
>CAMWMM010000634.1 GCA_947175285.1 uncultured Lachnospiraceae bacterium | reverse complement strand
TTTATCTTGCAGTGCTTGCCGAAGCTTTTGTAGACGTATTATATCGGGGTGAGAATACACAGGCAGTCAGTCTTTTAAAACAGGGAACCGTTATTATTTTCTTATATGGGATTGCCTATCTGTTTGGACAGCTTTTACTAAAGCTGCATATGCTAAAGGAACTTTTCCTTTCCATTATCATTGCGTTAGCCGTTCATTTTGCGGCAGCTTTCTTTATGGTCAGAAAAGGACTGATGGGCGCTGAGGGAATTTTATATTCCGTTATCCTTTTTACTTTGATACTGGCAGTTCTTTGTTTCGTCTTTGCCGCCAGGAAATTACAATACCGCCAGGAATGGCTGTACTCCGTTGCTTTTCCGGCCGTATCGGCGGCTGTTTCCGGACTGCTCGTAATGCTTCTTGAAAAAGCGCTCTTAAGTTTCATTGGCAATATACCGGTGATTTTACTCGGCTGACTTATCGGTACCATTTTATATATTCTTCTTCTCATGGTACTGCGTGTCTTAAATGAAGCGGAACTGGCCGATATTCCGCTTGGCGGACTTATGATTGCAATCGGGCGGCTGATTGGTGTTTTAAGATGAATTTTGCATAAAAAAATTTTTTTTGACTGATACTGATTACAGAAACCTTTAGAAAGGGCAGGAATTGACCGAAAATGAGGATTGTAAAACGTATCAGTCTTTTTTTTATTATGGCGGGACTTATGTTCGGTGCCGGAAGTTACGCGACTATAAAAGCAGAGCAGTTTTTTTATCCGAATAAATATGGACAGCAAAATGAAAAGAAAACGGCAGCGCGGCAGGCGGAAGAAAAATCACCGGATGCCGGAGAGGAAGAAAAAACGCAGGTAATTGAGACTGCAATGGAGAAAGCTCCGGTAATTACGGCGGACACACGTTATCTGATAGAAGAAATCAATCTTTCCGATGGAACGGTGCAGGAAAAAGAAGAACAGGTTCCGGTGAAATATATCGGACTTGACAGAGTCGAACTGATAGACGAACTGGATTTATATGATAAGAATCCGGCGCTTTCAGATTTAAAACTTGGCTTTCAAAATTCTGAACTTTCCAGTTTTTCAAAAGACAGAGTTGTTATTTGTAAATATTATCGGACGGAAGAGGAAAATGAGGGATTTTATATTATGGTCGCAGACCATTACATTATTGTTTATGAGGGCGACAAGCAGACGGTATATTTAAACACTGACATTCTGTTGTCCAACTTAGATGAAACGTTGCAAAGTGAAATTATTCAGGGGAAGTATATAGAAGACGAGCAGGAAATATATCATTTTTTGGAATCTTACTCAAGTTAATACTGAATTTAATTGCTTTTTATTACGTTTTCTGATATACTACAGACGTGCATATTGTCATAGAAGCCAATATTGAAGACAGGGAATGTGATGAGTAAAAAAATTGCAGTGATAGGCGGGGGCGCTGCCGGTATGATGGCAGCCATCCAGGCAGCTGATGCAGGTGCGTTGGTAGACCTGTTTGAAAGAAATGACAGAGTAGGGAAAAAATTGCTCGCTACCGGAAACGGCAAGTGTAATTTTTCCAATCTGGATATGCAGAAAAATGCCTATTACGGCAGCGCAGTATCATTATATGACAATTTGTTTCCCATATTTGGAGTGCGGGAGACGGTTGCCTTTTTTAATCAGCGCGGAATGCTCATAAAAGACAGAAACGGATATCTCTATCCCTTGTCGGAACAGGCATCAACGGTACTGGATGTTTTGCGCTTTTCACTGGAACAATATAAAGTATGCGTTTATACGGACAGTATTATTACCGCTTTGAAACAGGACAAAAAAAGTAAAAAATTACAGATTACGTCTCCTGTGGGGATTCGGACTTACGATGCGGTCATTCTTGCCTGCGGCGGTATGGCTGCTCCGAAGACGGGTTCAGACGGAAATGGGTTTAATCTGGCAGAAAAACTCGGTCATCATATTAACACCGTTGTTCCTGCATTAGTGCAGCTACGCTGTTCTGAAAATTTTTTTAAGATGGTTTCCGGTGTCCGTATGGAAGCGAAGCTTACGCTTTGTATTGACGGAGAAGAAGAAAACAGCGTACAGGGAGAATTACAACTGACAGATTATGGTATATCAGGTATTCCGGTATTTCAGTTCAGCAGGCAGGCAGCCTATGCGCTGTATCATCAGAAAAAGGTAAGCGTTAACATTGATTTTTTACCGAACCAGAGCGCGGAATCTTATGAAGCCTTATGGAAGGAAAGATGGGAGAGACAGCGCGGGCAGACATTGGAACAGTTTTTGATTGGGCTTTCCAATAAAAAAATTAATCAGCTTATCATCAAGCTTGCAGGATGCAGAGCGAATGATGCGGCAAATGATATTCCGGCAGCGAAACGAAGGACAATCGAAAAATTATACAGAAAACTGACTGTTTCCGTACGCGAAACAAACGGATTCGAACAGGCACAAGTCAGTGCCGGAGGAATTCCAGCAGAAGAATTGACGAATCAGTTGGAATCAAAATATATCCCGAATCTGTTTTTTGCGGGAGAAATCATAGACATGGACGGCATCTGCGGAGGCTATAATCTGCAGTGGGCATGGACAAGCGGAGCAATTGCAGGACGCGCTGCTGCCAAAAGTTAGAAAGGCACGTTATATAAAAAATGATAAGATTAAGTCAGATTAAAATGCCGCTTGTTCATACGAAAGAAGAATTAGAAGCAAAGATAATAAAAATACTGCATCTGCAAAAAGAAGAGCTTCTTTCCAGCCAGATTGTCAAAAAATCGATTGA
>CAMWMM010000633.1 GCA_947175285.1 uncultured Lachnospiraceae bacterium | reverse complement strand
CGGAGAACAATCTGGATTCGCTGCAGCAGCAGAATATTTTCAGTGAGGAATTTGTAAAAAGTATAGAGGATATGGACGGGGTGCAAGAGATAAAGAGGGAGTATAAAGCGCTCATCAGCTCCGAATATCCCTCTGAACTTTTTGAAGACAACATACGCCTTACGATGGGGATGCTGGATGAAGAAAAAGCAGAAGAGTGGGAGAAAATTGTCAAACGCGGTGAAATTGACTATGACAAAATGGCGGCAGAATGCGGTGCGGTTTATACGACCGATTACTATTTTGACGAGTATGGCTTCTCCATAGGAGATATTATACCGTTGACTATCTATGACGGGAGCAGGCAGATTGACTTTTCCATAAAGATTATGGCTACAATAGATGACGGGTTTGCACCGCACTTTATGATACCGCAGAAAGTATGGGATGAGCTGGGGATGCAGTTTGATTCCACGACGGATTTATATATCAGTGTTGACCGGGAAAAAATTGACAGCGTCAAAGAAGCCTTACAGGGCATAGCAGATACGGAGGAATATTTTACACTGTACTCGTTGGATGAAGAGATGGAACTTGGAAAGATGCAGGTTGCCTCTATTAAATATCCGATGTATGTGGTTTTGATTATGATTGCCGTTATCGGTTTTATGAATCTTATCAATACGATGATTACAAGCATTGTTACCAGAAAGAAGGAACTGGGCGTTCTGCAGGCAATCGGATTGTCCGACAGACAGCTTACGAAAATGCTTGCAGGAGAGGGCATGGTATTTACGGCAGGAACGCTTATTACTTCGTTGGTTTTGGGCAATCTGCTTGGTTATCTCGTATTTTTGTGGGCAAAGGAAAACCATTTTGTGGGTATTTCCATATACCATTATCCGCTTATGGAAACAGTTCTGCTGATACTTGCGCTTGTATTGGGGCAGCTTGGCATTACTTTATTCATATCAAAACGTGTACACAAAGAAAGCCTGATAGACAGAATCAGGAGCGGCGAATAATCTTTTTGCAGACCTGTCCGCAGCAATGCGCTGTGGGCAGGTGGTACATTCTTTTTTGTCGTGATTTTTCCCTATTTTTCACAAAATTTCAGGAAATTATTTCTTATTTCATTGATTACTGGACAATATTGTGCTATTGTGGTATGATAAGCAAGATGATGTAATAAATTTGTAACATATGCACCCGTAGTCTAACGGATAGAACGTAGGCCTCCGACGCCTTTGATGCAGGTTCGATTCCTGTCGGGTGCATTGGGCATCATCGTTTGAAAAAGAAAGGTTGTAGATGAATGAGAAAGAAGTCAAATAATAATATAGGGGGTATTTTTTTGGCGATGTTGGAAGCTATTGGGAACTGGCTGGTAAAACATGCAAAAATCGTTATGCCGGTCGTCTTGATTGTCTGTGTAGCTGTCACCGTTTTTGTTTCCGTGAATGCAAATAGGAAAATTGCAAACCGGCAGGAAGGTGTTGAGGCAAATTCCAATGTAGAGGACGCAGAGAATAATACGTCTGCCGTTCCGCAGGTGCCGTTACAGAAGAATGAAGATCCCAAAATAGAGGAGTTAATCAACACCTACTATGCCGCAGTGGTAAGCGGTGATATTGAAACAATACGTTCTCTTGTGGAAAATCTTGAGGATACCGAAGTTATACGGATTCAGGAAACCAGCAAATATACGGAATCATACCCGACAGTGGATATCTATACAAAAGAAGGACCGACTGATAATACGGTTTTAGTCTATGTTTGTTCGGAAGTAAAATTTACTGATTTTGAAGAACCGGTTCCGGGTATGAAAGCGTTTTATGTGCGCATTAATGAAAACGGAGAGTATCGTATCATTGAAGATGGAGAAGTCAGCTATAGTGAAGCGAACTATATCGAAACAGTCCATCTTCAGGACGATGTGATTGATATGAGTAATAAAGTTACTGCCGCTTATAATGATATGGTGGCGGCAGATGCCGATCTGGCTCAGTTTCTTCTGGATTTGAACGAGGAAATCAAAAAGAATGTAGGAGAAGCTCTTGTACAGACAGAAGAGAACACAGAGTCAGAGAATGGTGATGGGACAGATACCGCCGAAGCCGGTTCAGAATCCGATGGTACGGAATCTGCACAGACAGAGATGGTTGTGACGAAGGTACGTGCTATTGATGTTGTCAATATCCGTTCATCTGACAGTGAAACTGCTGATAAGCTTGGTAAAGCAGCAATCGGTGATGAATTTAAGCTTCTTGAAAAAATCGGTAACGGATGGAGCAAAATCGAATACGAAGGTAAAGAGGCATACATTAAGAGCGAGTTCTTAGAAGATATTGAAACTGAGCAGGCATCTGCTGAAACGCCTGCCGCACAGGAAACGCAGAGCGGTGGAACTGTCACGGTAAAAGAGAATGTTCGTATTAGAAGTGCGGCAAGCGAGAACAGTGAGAAGATTGGTGTTGCTTACGCGGGAACTACATTAGAGGTAATTATGAAGCGGGCAGACGGCTGGACGGAAATTAAATATAACGGAAAGTCTGCTTTTGTAAAATCCGAGTATGTGGAATAAGGAAAGCTTCTTTTCGATTAAAGCTAACAGAATATGGTAATAGTAAAGAGTATAGGGTAATGCCTATACTCTTTTTGGTTGGCTGAGCAAGAATGGAGGTCTTTGATGAAACAGGATGATATTGCGATATTAAAAGAAATTCAAAAGAATACACAGATGGCGATGACGGCGATTAATACGATTCTGGATAAAACATCGGACGATGAATTTACCGTGAAGCTTTCCAGACAGTCTATCGGATATGC
>CAMWMM010000632.1 GCA_947175285.1 uncultured Lachnospiraceae bacterium | reverse complement strand
TTATTATAGATGTGGAAGATAACGGGTGCGGTATGACGAAAGAAGAACTTGACAGACTGCATGAAAATATTGAGATTCGCGATATGAGCCGCAGTAAGAGTATTGGTCTGTATAATATCAATCAGCGTATGAAACTCTGTTATGGAGAAGCATATCATATGCATATATACGCAGAAGCAGGAGCAGGAACAAGGGTAAGACTGACGTTTCCGGCACAAAAAAACGAATAGAAATATTTTACATAAAATAATGACAGTATTTTTTATCAATTCTTTCCGGTATTTTTATTTTTCTGAATTTATTATAATAGATAAGAATTAAAAATATGTACGGAGAGGGTGACAAAGCATGAGTTCAAAAAAAGCTCAAAAAGAGAAAATGGTTAAACAAAAATTCAGCCTGCAGCTTATGTATAAACAAAGATATCTATTATTGATGTCTGTTCCGTTTGTTGTATGGCTGATTATTTTTAAGTACATACCATTATGGGGATGGACGATGGCGTTTCAGGATGTCAAGCCTAAAACAATGACCCTGCCGGTCTGGGAGCGTCCCTTTGTCGGATTTGATAATTTCATAAAGGCATTTGAGGACCGTATTTTCGGTCAGACAATGATTAATACAATTGGTCTCAGCATTCTGGGCATTGCCTTAGGAACGATAATGGCAATCCTGTTTGCTTTAATGTTAAATGAGATTCGTTTCGTAAGATTTAAGAAAATTACGCAGACCATTTCTTATCTGCCCCACTTCGTATCATGGGTTGTTATTGCCAGTATCGCAAAGATGGTATTAAATGACGGTGGTATGCTAGATACGTTATTAGGCACTAAATTGGGACTGATGAGTACCAATTCCCCGCTCTTCTGGTTTACGGTTGTACTGATTAATATCTGGAAAGAAGTAGGCTGGGATGCTATCGTATATCTTTCCGCTATGGCGGGAATTGATCAGGGTTTATATGAAGCGGCAAAAGTAGACGGTGCAAACCGCTTACAAAGAATCTGGCACATTACACTTCCGGGTATTAAGCCGACTATCGTTGTACTGCTTATTATGGGTATCGGCGGTGCTCTGAATGTCGGAATGGAACGTCAGATGCTTCTCAGTAACGGTATTGTACAGGATCACGCGATGGTACTTTCATGGTTTGCCTATATCAGAGGTATCGGTAACAGCAACTATGGTTTAGGTACCGCGATCGGTATGTTCCAGTCATTAGTCGGTATTATACTGCTCTTAATTGCCAATAAGATTGCAGGCTGGCTTGGCGAGAGCAGACTGATATAGAGGAGGGATTGTCATGGCAAACGTAAAGAGTAACAGAATAAAAAGCCGCGATAACATTTTGGACTATATTTTGTTAGTTATATTCATATTCCTGATTATTATTACTATATATCCGTTTTTGAACGTACTTGCAATATCATTCAATGACCCGATTGATACAATGCGTAATATTAACTTTATTTTCCCCAGGAAGTTTACCTGGAGCAATTACGTATATGTATTTACGGAGAACAGTCTGGGCAAGGCATTTCTTCTGTCAATCGCCAGAACCGTAATCGGTGCCGGAGCAGGTGTTATCTGTACAGCAATGATAGCATATGTACTGAGCAGAAAAGACTTCTATTTCAACAAATTGTTTACGGTACTGTTTGTTATTACAATGTACGTCAGCGGCGGACTGATTCCCGAATACCTTCTTCTTATGAGAACTCTGAAGATGGGTAATAACTTCTTGGTATACATTATTCCGGGTCTGATTTGGGTTTACAATATCATTCTGGTTCGTTCATTTGTGGAAGGGCTTCCGATTGCTTTACAGGAAGCTGCAAGAGTAGATGGCGCCAATGATTTCATTATATGGGCGAGAATCGTCTTGCCTCTTTGTAAACCGGTATTGGCAACGGTAGCGCTGTTTATGGCAGTAGGGCAGTGGAACTCTTTCATGGATACTTATTTGTACGCAAAAGAACTGCCGACTTTGCAGTATATGCTGTATGAGATTATGGAGAAAGCAACGGTCAAAATAGACCCACATGCCGCCGAAACGTTAAAGAACGCGGTGTCACCGCTTTCCGTCCGTATGGCGGTAACGATTATTGCAACCGTTCCGATTATCATCGTATATCCGTTCTTGCAGAAATACTTTGTAGGCGGTATGACGGTCGGTGCAGTGAAAGACTGATACTGTAGAGCACTTATATGCTGATATTTATATGGCTTATTCTTATGCCATAGAAAATATAGAATGCATTATTTATGCAACAAAGAAACAGAAGGGAGAAAAAGTATGAAAAAAAGAAAAATCGGCGCTCTGCTTTTGACAGCGGCGTTAGTTGCAAGTACGCTTGCAGGATGTGGAGGCGACAGCAATTCGTCTTCTAATACGGGAGGTTCCACAACAACGGATAGTAGCAGTTCAGGCGATACAAGCAGCTCAGGCGATTCCGCTGCTGCATCAGGAGAGGTAATTGAATTAACATTCTTTAATGCAGACGCAAATCAGGATGACCCTTGGACTGACCCTGTAGCAGAGGCTATTACGGCAGCAACCGGCGTAAAACTGAAAACATCCCGTCCGGTCGGCGGTAATGATGAGAGTGAGTCAGTTGCACTTATGATTGCGGAGCAGAATTATCCGGATATTATCTTTGCAAAAGGTTCCGCAGGTAACCTGATTGATGCCGGCGCTATGATGGATATGACGGACTTAATCGAAGAATATGGTCCGAATATTAAGAAACTCTATGGTGATGAGTTTGAAAAGTTAAAACAGTCCGCAGATGACCCGTCTATTTACCAG
>CAMWMM010000631.1 GCA_947175285.1 uncultured Lachnospiraceae bacterium | reverse complement strand
TGGAATTGATCAAATTCCACGAAATCGTGTAGATAATGTTCTGTATATATATGTAATTGATCGTGATCAGTTGTGTAAAACGGGAAAAGAAATGGGAGCAAGGGAAGAAATAGAAGAACATGCAATAGTATGGGCAGAAATAGTTATTGATTAGATTAATATTGTGTTATAATTTGTTAAAGATTTTTCATGTCTGCACATTTTATAAGAGAAAGAGGATGAACATTATGAAAAGAAAAAGAATTGTAGTATTATTGTGTATTATGTGTACTTTGTTTTGCAGTGGCTGTGGTGCAAAAACGGAACAAAAGCAAATTTCTATATCCGATGAGCAGCTTCAAGCTGAAGAGAATCGACATACAGAAGCTGCGAGTGATATAGAAGAAAAAAGTGAAACTGTGAATGATAATGATATAGAAGAAAAAAGTGAAGCCGAAAGTATTCAAGATGAGATTGCAAAAGTAGAGGCTAAGTCTTGTGAATATGAAAATGCTGATTGGAGCAGCATGGGACAACAGGAAATGAATCAGCTTACCGCACAATGGTATCAGCTTTGGGATGATGAACTTAATTCTTTATGGAGCAGATTAAGTGATGAATTGGATGCTGAAACGAAAGCAAAAGTGCTTGAGGAACAACGAGCATGGATTAAAAGAAAAGAAGAAAATGTAAAAGGTGCCGGCGTGGAGGCTTTTGGCGGAAGCCTTCAACCGCAATTAGAAAATTCAACCGCCGAAGAAATGACACGGGCAAGGGCATACATACTTGCCGGATATTTAGCAGATGTCAGAAACGAATCATTTACTATTCCGTCTGAAATTAGGGAAAGCATAGATATGGCGGATATAAGCCTAAATGACGTTTTTAAGAAATTTGAAGGACAGTGGATATTTGATGAAGAACGCGGTGCATGTGTTGGTATTGAAAGGACAGAAACATGTGCATATGGTGTTGAAGGAAGTAATTGGACTGTTTGGATAACCGGCGGTGATATTATTTCTGATCTTGATATATATGGCTATACAGGAAACAGCATCATATTCAAGACTGCGCATGATGGTTATGATGCTTATTATGAACTGTCATTTAGCATGGATAAATCAATTATTTTTGCATTCGGTACTTCTTTAGATGCAATGGATGAAGTTATAGTTTGTGACTGAAAACTTCGGTTTTTAGTCACAAACTTGTCATTTTCACATTGATTTGTTTCCAATATGGGATAAATAAAATTAAAGCCGTCTTGATTGTTGGAATAGGAAGCCGGCATTCGTTCAAAAAGTTCTGTGTTATTTGCTTTCATTTTGTAATTCTCCTCGGTATGAGCCTCATGCCAATAACATTGACCTTGTCAAAGTTTAATGACATGATAATACAAAATATTGACAGTGTCGAGAAAAATCGGGATTCGGGAGGAAAAGACAATGAATCTTATGATAAAAAGGCTTATAAGTGTATGTAGTGTTGTGATTTTATTATTAGGCATCTGCGGCTGCGCTCAAACAGGCGAAGAGACTTCGGTTGCAGAGACGGAAACCGTGAGTGAAGAAGAGACAGAATCTATAACAGATACTGCAGAACAGGAGGAACTGGAAGCAGACACTCCTGTGCCGCAGGAAGAAGTATATCTTTCCATTCTGGAAGAATATGAGAGGGCATGGGAGGACGAGACCTATACCATAGAAGAGTTGCAAAATGTTGCCGGAGTTTTTATAACTCTGGCAGATGCTAAGTTTCGCCTCGGAACGAAGGAAAAGGATTATACATTGTATTACAGCATGTCAGATTTGAAGGGAGACGGAAGAGAAGAATTGATTATAGGAATTCGGGGCGAAGAGGGGATTGCACCGTGTTTCCTTTATACCGGAGAAGGAGAGAGAATTCATATGACCAATAGCCGTACGAGGTCCGATTTGGTGGAAAAACCGACAATTCTGTATGAAAACGGGATAGTTGAATCGACTGAATGCGTAAAAAACGGAATGTACCGGTATAATTTTTATCAAATGAACAATTTATATACGAGAGAGATATGGAGGATGGAATTAATAGACTGCTATTTCTATATGGAAGATTCGGAGAATGGTACCCATTATTATAAAGGGGACGCTTTAAACCCTGTTACGGAAGAAGAGTTTTGGAATGAAATCAATGATTACCAATCAATGCCGCAGATTAAGTTAGATTGGCATGAACTGGAGGGATTTTGGGAGTCGGATGAAGAGAATACGGAGACAAATGTAATCGCGGAAGAACACAGGCAGAGTGAGAAAGCGGAAGATTCGGAATCAAAAAAAGATGAACCTGTAACGGTTGTGACAAAAGAGACTTCTTATTTTTCCGATGGCAGCATTAATTATTGGAATGAGTATGAATATGACAGTGCGGGTAATAAGGTCAAGAGTACTCCTTGTTACCCCAATGGCAGCAGTGGTTATTGGAATGAATATGAATATGACAGTGCGGGTAATATGGTGAAGTATATCTGTTATCTTGATGATGGCAGAGCTGCTCGTTGGAGTGAGTGGGAATATGACAACATGGGCAATGTAGTGATGGGGATTCGTTATAAATCCGATGGCAGTATTGAAGATGGGTATGGGTATGAATATGACAGCGCAGGAAATAGCGTGAAAGGTATCAGTTTTGGACTCCATGGCAGAGTGCTTAATTGGAGTGAGCGTGAATATGACAGTGCGGGAAGAGAAGTGAAGTATATCAGATATTTTTCTGACGGCACTGTTGATAAGTGGGGTGAGTATGAATATGACGGCACAGGAAATTGCACGAAGGAAACTTCGTATAACGGC
>CAMWMM010000630.1 GCA_947175285.1 uncultured Lachnospiraceae bacterium | reverse complement strand
ATGAAATGAAGATGGATTTTGAACAGACAGGAAGTATTGCGGAAGAAGAGGCATTGAACAAAGTAAGCGAGCTGGGGGAAAAATATCAGTTGGAAATACAACGTGCGGATTTCTATGAGTTTATATACTTATCCTGTTCCATAGAGGGCAATGCGTTTTCGCTTAAGAAAGAGGATCCTTATGATGAACGAAACACCGGAGTTGTCATCATAACTTTGTCAAACTATGAAAAACTGACAGAGGATAAGGAAAAGTTGTCTGAAAATGAGATACTTATCCATACGGAGGGCGCAGACTTTAATTGTGAAGCAGCAAGTTTCATGGGAATAGAAAGCCGTGTCAAAAAAGAGATACAGGAGCTGTATCCCTATCCGAAAGCACAGGAGAACAGGAACGGAAGTTATATAATCATTGTGCCTGATGATAAGGTACGGGATGAATATGTCAGTGCATGGGCGGAGCAAAACGGCGTAGAGGATATGGAGTCCTTTTTAAAGAGCGGAAGCCGCAGAATCGGCGTTTTACTGGATGGAACAGAAGAGGAAAAGGCGGCATTCATAGAAGAATTCAGCGTATGGGGACAGGCGCAGCCCGGTTTTCGTTCATGGGAGAATGGAGTAGAGGATAGAGGCGATCTTCGTGCCGAGTACGGCGGGCTTTTATTCATCGGTGTGATATTCGGTTTTAATTTCTTCCTATGTCTGATTATCATTATGTACTATAAGCAGATTTCCGAGGGATATGAGGATAGAGGAAACTACGAAATTATGCAGAAAGTGGGAATGAGTGAGGAAGAAATCAAAAGCGCGGTGCATAAGCAGATTTTTCTGGTATTCGGATTGCCGCTTTTCGGGGCATTGGCACATACTTTTGCAGGTATGTTTATGGTGCAGAAATTTATGATTGTTCTCGCTTTTTATGACACCCGGCTTATGACAGCATGTGAAATCGGTGTTACTATTCTGTTCACATTTATCTATATACTCAGTTATTGGAAGACCGCAGGGACATATTATCGGATTGTAAACCGTATTCATTTATAAACTAAAAGCTGTCTGGCTTTTTGGCTTTAGTGGCTTAATTCGTCTGCAAAAGTATTTTCATAATCTTGGAGTTGATGGTATATAGCATCTACATAAACCGTTGTGCCATTCTGTTCAGTGCATCTTCCATATCAAGGCCCTTCCCGTCAGAAATCTGTTGGCGTGATTCGGCAAGGTCAGAAAAAATTTGTTCCTGACTGACCGGGACAAATGGATTTGCAGGCTTTCGGGAGGTGAACAGTTTTTGTGTGAATTCCATAACCTTGATTCTTGCATCTTCCGGCATTGCTTCCAGCATGGAAATGGTTGCTTCTAAAGTGCTCATGAGAAAGCCTCCTCTCATAATCATAATCTGTAGGAAAAGTATTTCTTTCTATGGGTAGATTATACATAAAAAAGGGATGGAATTCAATATGAGGAGGAAAGAGAATTTGACAGACTACTGCTAAAATACTACCAAAAGAAGTATGGAATAAGACGGCGCGGCAGGATAAGATGATTTAAGGTTAAGTTAAGATTACGCATGAATTTCGTTAAGACTGCAATGTTATAAAGTAGTTAGAAAATATTTTGAAAAAATTAAGAAAATCTTTGAAGACATTTTATGGGTTTTGAACGTTATATATAGTAAAGTATAAGACAGAAATATAATATATGAGGAGAAAGACATGAACGCATTAGTAGAAATCCGGGACATATGCAAAATTTATAACCCCGGAGAAAATGAGGTAAAGGCATTGGATCATGTCAGCCTGACGATTCATGAAAATGAATTTGTGGCGATTATCGGACAATCCGGTTCCGGTAAGTCTACATTAATGAATATGCTGGGTTGTCTGGATGTGCCTACGAGCGGCAGCTATTATCTGCACGGGCAGGATGTGTCGCACATGAGCGACGATGAACTGTCGGATGTGCGCAATAAGGAAATCGGGTTTATTTTTCAGGGATTTAATCTGATTGCCGGGCTGACGGCGTTAGAAAATGTGGAATTGCCGTTAATTTACAGAGGCGTCGGGAAGCGTGAGAGAATGCGGCTTGCAGATACTGCACTTGATAAAGTCGGACTAGCGAAGCGAAAAACCCATAAACCGTCTGAAATGTCCGGCGGACAGCAGCAGAGAGTTGCGATTGCCAGAGCAATTGCGCAGGCGCCGCCGGTGATTCTTGCCGATGAGCCGACCGGAAACCTGGATTCCGGCTCTACGAAAGAGATTATGGAAATATTGCAAAAACTCCATGAGGAGGGAAGAACCGTTATTTTGATTACGCATGATAATGAAATTGCGGCGCAGGCAAAACGGGTTATAAAAATTATTGACGGAAAAATTGTGCAGGATTCCGGGGAGGAGAAAGAGGAATGAAAGAGAAGAAAGAAAAAACACCGATGGATAAGACGAAAAAGAAGAAAATTATCAGAAGATGTATTTTGGGCGGTATTGTGGCAGTAGTTGTTCTGTATGTCGGCATCAATTCCGCTATCGCCAAAAATATGCCGATGACCGTATTTACAACCGAGGTAGTAAAAGGTGATGTAGAACAGGTTCTGAGTACAAGCGGAACGGTCAAAACACAGGAGAGCAAGACTTATTTTGCTGATATTTCGGTAAAAATCGGTCAGGTGGACGTTGCTGCAGGAGATAATGTGAAAAAGGGACAGCAGTTGTATGCGTATGACGCGGACGCACTGGCAGATGAAAAAAAGCTTTCTGAACTGAAAATACAGTCCAATGAGGGCGGATATGAAAGTTCTATGATAAAGAATAATAAATA